>JAEYUD010000234.1 GCA_023433685.1 Bacteroidota bacterium | reverse complement strand
ATCAACCACTGGCTCTGAAACTGCAAAGGGAGAATCCTGCACGGGCCCCGGAGTCGTTTCATTGGGTGATTCAACCTGTAAGACAGTGGATTTATTGACATCTATCCCCCCTTCCGGGAAATCTACGGTTGGTTCAGACTTTTTTTTTTCGTCCTCAGCGGGAGGAATTGGTGCGTGAACCACTTCTCTTTCAATCTTTATCGTCTCGCCGGCGTTACTTTTTGCCAGAATTCCGATCAGATTGGATATCGTCTCCGATGTTTCAAATCCTGTTAACTGGCTCAATGCCAGCTCACTGCGAAGCTTGTGATTCTGCGAAAAACGGAGTTCCGAAAGAAGTTTGCTCAGATAATTCATGATCCTGAGGAGATCACCTTCGGAAAAGCTTTTTGCCAATTGCTTGTACTGCTCAAAATAAACTGCCGCGCTCTCAAGCAGCGATGTATCTTTTGTGGCAGCCACGGATAAAATATTTCTGAAATGCTCAAGCAATCCATTGAAGAAGTCGATGAAGCTCCAGCCATTCTTGTAAACACGGTCGCATACGGCGAAAGGCATCTTGAAATCTTTTTTCAGCAGTCCGTCCGTTACTTCGAAATAGATATCCTCATCGATGAAGTTGAAAACTTTTATAACGGATGAATACTCTATCTTGTCACCGGAGAAAGCCGTCGCCTGATCGAAGAAGCTTTCCGCGTCGCGCATACCTCCATCGGCTTTTTTGGCGATCAGTGTGAGCGTTTTGTCATCTATTGTGATGTTCTCCTTATCGGCAATTTCTCGCAGCCCGGCTTTGATGATATCAAGCGGTATTCTGCGGAAATCGTAGCGCTGGCACCTCGAAATGATGGTAATCGGCACTTTGTGCACATCGGTGGTCGCGAAAATGAAGATGGTATGTTCGGGTGGTTCCTCAAGGGTTTTCAGGAAGGCGTTGAACGACTCCTTGGTGAGCATGTGAACCTCATCGATGATGTAGACTTTGTACTTCATATCAACGGGTGAGTAGCGCACCGACTCGGTCAGCGACCGCACTTCATCAATCCCACGGTTTGAGGCGGCATCTATCTCAATAAAATCGATCGACTGCCCCGCGGTTATCGCTTTGCAGTTCGCGCACTGGTTACAAGGTTCAGCATCCTGCGGATCGAGACAATTGATCGATTTGGCGATAATTCGCGCGGTCGTTGTCTTCCCCACCCCTCTGGGACCCGTAAGCAGATAAGCATGTGCTATCCTTTCGCGGATGATCGCGTTCTTAAGGGTGACGGTCACATGCTCCTGGCCGAGCACTGTCTCAAAACTTTGCGGTCTGTATTTTCTTGCTGAAACCTGAAAACTCATTTTACCTTCTATAATTCAGGAATTGTTGTTACTTTCAAAAGGATGGCTACGAGCTTCTCCAAATATTCCTTGTCTGTGCCGTCGAACGCGGAAAATTTATAACTGTCGAGATCGAGCACTCCGAGAAGTTCCCCATTTTTTATTAACGGAACCACAATTTCGGAATTGCTGCCGGAATCACAAGCGATGTGCCCGGGAAATTCGTGAACATTCTCCACTATCTCGCTCTCCCGGGTAACCGCGACCTTACCGCAAACACCTTTTCCGGGCGCGATGATGGTACAAGCGATCTTTCCCTGGAAGGGTCCGAGTACTAATTTACCATTCGACATGAAATAGAAACCCACCCAACTTATAACCGGGAAAGCCTCTTTCAACACCGCCGTGAAGTTCGAGAGACTGGAGAGCCAATGGTCTTCAGTTAAAAACAGGTGCTCTGCCTGCTGAAGGAGGAGCTCGTACCTTTCAATTTTACCCGTGTCAGGGGAAAAATAAAGTTCTGTGCTCATTTCAGTTTAGATCCTGCAATGGTGTTCTCCGCTTTTTCCTCGGCTCAGCCGGTTCTTCAGCTGCTTTGGCTTTTCTGATCGCTACTGCCTCTTTCCATCCGGGGAAGACCCAGTCAAGGGCTTCTTCAACCGATTCAACGGGGACGATAGTAAGATCTTTGGTAATGGTATCCCTGATCTCAGCAACATCGGCAGTGTTATCATTCGGGATCAGCACAGTTTTGTAGCCGTTCCGTCTTGCCGCAAGTAGCTTCTCGTTCAGACCACCGATAGGCAGCACTTCACCACGGAGGGTGATCTCACCCGTCATGGCTACAGAATCGCTCGCAGGCATCTCAAGAAATGCAGAGAGCATTGCCATTATCATCGTGATACCCGCCGAGGGACCGTCTTTTGGGATAGCCCCTTCGGGAAGGTGGATGTGAATCTCCTTGTTGAGCATGAAGTCGGGTTTGAGTCCGAATTTGTGGGCGTTCGACCGGATGTAACTCAGCCCGGCCTGCGCCGATTCCTTCATCACATTCCCAAGCTGACCGGTAAGTGTGAGCCGCTCTTTGCCGTGCATTACCGTAACATCCACCTTAAGGATGTCTCCGCCAACGCTGGTCCATGCCAGGCCCGTAACGCTTCCTATCCGGGCGCCTTTTTCGTAAATGTGTTTTTTATATCTGGGTGCGCCGAGGTACTTCTCGACGAGCTGCGGGGTTACCACAACCTGTTTTTTAGAACCTTTTTCTTTTGCCTGTATGCGGCTGACCACATCCTTGGCAACTTTCCGGAGTACCGCGGTTATCTCCCGTTCCATGCTTCTTACGCCCGACTCGCGGGTGTAGTTGCCGATAATTTCAAGTATGGCATCATCTTCAAATTTAACTCTCGATTTGCTCAAACCGTGGAGTTTAACCTGTTTAGGTATGATGTGACGCTTGGCAATTTCAATCTTATCCACTTCCAGGTAACTTGAAAGTTCTATTATCTCCATCCTGTCCTGTAGTGGCAGGGGGATGTTGTATCTTACGTTCGCTGTGGTAATAAACAGCACCTGAGAGAGATCGTAGTCAACTTCGAGGTAGTGATCGTTGAAAGAGAAATTCTGCTCGGGGTCAAGCACCTCAAGCATTGCCGAGGATGGGTCGCCGCGGAAATCAGAACTAAGCTTGTCAATTTCATCAAGAAGGATCACCGGGTTAACCGTTCCTGCCCGTTTCATCGCCTGAACGATCTTTCCTGGCATTGAACCGATGTAGGTCTTTCTGTGACCTCTGATCTCAGCTTCATCACGTACACCTCCAAGGCTGATCCTGACAAACTGCCTGCCAAGGGCTCTGGCGATCGAGCGTCCGAGTGATGTTTTACCGACCCCCGGAGGCCCCACGAGACAAAGAATCTGTCCCCGCATGTTTTTCACGAGGTTAAGCACGGCAATGTGCTCGATTATCCTCTCCTTCGGCTTTTCGAGGCCGAAATGGTCTTCATCGAGGATCTTCTGAACATGCGAAATGTCAAGTTTGTCTTTGGTTTGTTTTTTCCATGGAACAGCAATCAACCAGTCGAGGTAGTTCCTTATCACCGTGTACTCAGGAGACATCGGGGGGATTTTTGAAAGCTTGTTATACTCCTCTATCGCCTTGTCTTCAACCGCTTCGGGCATGCCGGCTGTCTCGATCTCTTCAAGAAGTTTAGCCTCTTCCGAGAGGGCATCATCCTCTCCAAGCTCTTCCTGAAGTATCTTTATCTGCTCCTGGATGATGAATTTCCGCTGCGTGCGTGCTATATTCTCCTGAACCTTGTGATCGATCTCTTTCTCAACTTTCAGGATTTCTATCTCGCCACGAAGAAGTTTTATCAGTTCGTAGTACTGGTCTTTCAGCCTCCCCTTCCTCATAATTTTCATTTTGCCTTCGATCGCCTGATTGATATTGGCTGCGGCAAAATAAAGTTTTCTGTCCGGTTCGGTAATGTTTTCAAACGATACCAGCGTCTCGGCGTTAATATTCTTGTTTAACGAGGCGTATTCTTTGAACGCGATCTCCGCCTGTCTCACGAGTGCGGTTATCTCGGCATCATTTGCTGACTGCACTTCCTTGAGTTGGATCTGGGCTTCAAAATATTCGGTCTCACCGGTAAAATTCCGGATCTTCCCCATCACCAGTCCATCAACCACGATCTTAAGTAGACCGTTTGGCAGTTTCATTGTCTGAACTATTTTGGCTATAGTACCTTCACGGTACAACTCATCGGGACCCGGCTCATCTATGTTCGAGTTCTTCTGAGCAGCAAGAAAGATCAGCCTGTGATTGTTCAAGGCGAAATTCGCGGCGTTTATTGAAAGGTCCCTGCCCACAAGAACAGGGGATATCATGTAGGGAAAAATTACCAGATCCCTTAGGGGAAGAACGGGGATGATCTCCGGAATCTCTACCGTAAGGCTCTGTTCTTCCGTTTCATTATTTAACTTCGACATTAGTATCTTAATTTTCTGAAAATAACCTTCAAAAATACCATATAACCACCGGTTATTCAAGTCACTCTTTTTGGCGTGTAATTTAACTGTTTTTTTGTATAATTACACCTGATTTTTCTGTGGCTCTATTTAATACACTTTGATCACTTGTATTCTCAATATGATACATAACCGGGTGTTTTTAGTTGCCATTTAGCAAGTTTTTGACGGCATGATTTTTGCATCATTATTAAGATGCACTATGATTTTTTAATTCAACCAAACAATGGACTCAGCATGAGACATTTATTCAAGTTATCGTTGTTTCTCATGATCCTGTTCTGGGTGCCCTCAAATGCCCAGACACAGACGAAGGTGGGTGACTATTTCATCTCACTCAACGGTCTGACTTACGACTTCACAAACAACAGAACAACGTTCACTTATGTTGTTCGTGGTGATGGAAACGGGAAAGACCTTTCACACTGGGTGATTGCCCTGTGTAACAATCACTCGGGTCCTTCCGGATCGCCGAATCCCAACTCGGTTGGTGTCGATCCGACACTGAATTTCTACGGGTTCAAATGGGATGTTTCGGTAAAGATCAGCCAGACCAAAACTTTTACACTTACCCTCCCCGGTCTTTGGGATACAACTGGTGTACAGGTCGGAGTGAAAGCCGGTCTGAACCTTTCTTATAGCACCATAGCAGGGCCCGCATGTACCAATATCAACCCCAAGGCTTCTATCGGTGATAAAGTCTGGTTCGATGCCAATGGTAACGGAATTCAGGACTCCGGGGAAAACGGCGTTCAGGGTGTAACAGTAAAACTTTACACATGCAGCAACACCCTTGTGGCAACTACCACTACAAACGCGAGCGGAAACTACAGCTTTACTGACCTGACACCCGGAGACTACTATGTAAAGTTTGAGCCAGGTTCCAATTATGTTTTTACGGAACAGGATCAGGGTGAAGATGACACCAAGGATTCCGACGCCGGCACTTCAAGCGGTAAAACCGGATGCACAACCCTTTCACCAAGTGAGAATGACATGTCATGGGATGCCGGTCTGAAAAACAAACCTCTTCCTCAGGGTGAGATCGGCGACAAGGTTTGGGTTGACGCAAACTTTAACGGTATTCAGGATGGTGGAGAATCAGGTTTCTCAGGTGTGACAGTTAAACTGTACACCTGCGACAATACACTGGTTAACACGACAACAACAGACGCGCAAGGGAACTACTACTTCAAGAACCTCTCACCGGGTTCATATTATGTCGAGTTCGCGCTCCCTTCCGGCTATGTTTTTACATTGAAGGATGCCGGTTCGGATGACGGAGTTGATTCTGATCCAGACAGAACCACCGGTAAAACTGCATGCGTTGATATTGATGATGGTGGAAACAAGATCAATTACAAAGTTGATGCCGGTATCTATGATCCTCTTACGATGAAGGCATCGATCGGTAACTATTTCTGGAACGACCTGAACGCGAACGGTCTCCAGGATCAGAACGAATCAGGAATTGCAGGTGCCACGGTTAAACTTCTTAACTGCAACCTGACACAGATATCAACCACTACCACCAATTCAAACGGTTTCTACTCATTCACAAACCTCACCCCGGGTGACTATGTGATCGAGTTCGTACCCCCTGTGAATTATGTTTTCTCGCCCTACAATCAGGGATTAGACGATGGAAAAGATTCGGATGTCGACCCCAACACGGGACGAACAATCTGCGTAAACCTCTCACCGGGTGAAAATGACATGACCTGGGATGCCGGTGCTTACGTTCCGGTTACTTGTGCCACTGATTTCACAGGAACTCTTGGTCCGGATTCATCGATCTGCGTCTATGATGCAAAATGGATCACGATCGGAGGAAATGTTAATTTATTGCCTCATGGCACCAGGGCTCAACTCCGTTTGAACTGGAAAGTATTAAAGCCAAATAATGTTTCAAACTGCCCTCCGGGATTCGACCCCTGTACTGGTGATCACATAACCACAAAGTATATTTATGGTGATACCACCTTTTCAATGCAGGCATGGTGGCCCGGTATATCGCCTGCCAGCACAGATGTACAAATTCAGTACACAATGACAATACTTGACTGCGACGGAAACGTGGTAGGAAACCCTGTTACCAGAAAACTTTTCTGGAACCGTGATGTTTGCCCTCCGCCAAGCGAGCCAACTGCGGACCTGAGCCTGATAAAAACAGTCTCAAATCCGAAACCTCAGAATGGTGAGAGCATTCAGTACACTATAGTACTTAATAACGCAGGTCCGGGCGCGGCTGAGCATATCCGGATAAGCGATGTGCTGCCTGCCGGGATGGTTTACGTAAGTTCAGCACCATCCGTCGGAACTTTTGATACCAACACTGATCTCTGGACAGTGCCGGTACTCGCTGCGAACGCAAGCGCCACTTTGGTTATCACTGCCAGGGTTGATGTCGCTCTTATGAACACCGTTTCATTCGATCTTGGTCCGGCAAAAGATTTCAACCTTTTTGTGCTTAACAACTACACAGCACCTTCTTCAGATACTGAAGGGAAAGTGGCTGTTGGCAACGATTGCAGTATTTCGAACTATAGCGTCGGTGATAAACTTCCCAATTCCAACGGTACCGAAGATGTACTTGTTGTCGGACACAACCTCTACTTCGAGTCAGGACGTGTCTTCAACGGAAACGTTGTCTACGGAAATTACGCTCAGTTAACCCCCTTCGTCGCCTCGATTGAAGAAGGTACACTAAGAAAAGATTCCGTTATCAATTTCAGCGCGGCTGCTTCCTACCTCCTCGGACTTAACAGTCAGTTGGCACAGTATGGCGTTAACGGTGCTTCAGGCATGCAGTTCGGCAAACTTTCGCTCATCGGATCAGACCCCACACTGAACGTCTTCAAGATCTGGTGCGATACCCTTACGATGGCAAACGATCTCGAGATCAGCGTGCCTAACGGTGCTTCCGTTCTCGTTAACATCTATGGTAACAATGCCTTCTGGAACGGCGGCTTGAACGTTTACGGAACCCCCTACACAAACGTTCTTTACAACTTTGTGGAGGCGGACTCGATCACCATATCAAATATAGATGTAAGGGGATCGATCCTTGCTCCAAGAACAAGTGTGAACTTCATCTCCGGTGTTCAGAACGGTCAGCTGATCGCGAAGAACGCCTTTGGAACCGGTCAGTACAACAACGTCCTCTTCAGAGGAAATATCCCTGTTGACAGTACTATTGTAAATGTTGCCGAAGTGGTGGGAGTTGTTCAGAATGATCCTGATTCCAGACCCGGTAACCACCTGATCGGTGAAGATGATATAGCTTCTGTTTCTGTTGTGATCAACAAGCAGATCAACAATACATCAGGTTCCACATACAACTGGCAGCAGATATCCAGCGTTGGTTTCAATCAGATCATCCTCTCGATCATCACTGATCAGAACGGTGACCTCCTCGCCGGAACATTCGGCGGCGGAATCTACCGCTCTACCAACGGTGGAGTTGAATGGGAATTGATAAACAGCAACATGCTTTCAGTCTATATCTGGTCACTGATCACCGCCCCCGGTGGGAAGATATATGCCGGAACGGAAAGAGGCATCTACGCTTCAACTGATAATGGTAATTCATGGTTCCTCGCCGGACTTAGTGACGGTGATGTAAGAGCACTCATTTTCGGGGACAACGGCCGTATCTTCGCCGGTGTCTGGGGCAGAGGTGTTTACTACACCAACGATCAGGGAGCAAGCTGGACGGAGTTCAACACCGGTCTCACCGATCTCTCGGTTCACGCCTTCGCGAAGAACAGCAACGGTGACATTTATGTCGGCACAATGGGTGGTGGCGTGCATAAACTCACTGTTAACAGCGGAGGCTGGTTCCACTTGAACTCGAACCCTGTAAGCAGGTTTATCTGGTCACTTACTGTTGATAATTCCGGTAATGTTTACGCGGGTACTTATGGTGACGGAGTTATCAGAAGCACCGATGGTGGTGCTACCTGGGCCAGATTAAGCCAGGGGCTTACCGCTTCGCATATCTACGCGATAGGCCATGATAACGGGGACAATATCTTCGCCTCTGCATGGGGTGCCGGTGTTTATGTATTGCCTAGATTTATCTCTGACAGGTTCCCTGATTATTGGAGCAGCTTCGGTCTGGTTGGAACGAATATTTCATCCATATCGGTTAATGCTTCCACTCACCAGGTTATAGCCGGAACCGATGCGGGTGAATTCTATAAAACTGATATAACCCTCTCAGTTAAAGAGAACACGACCGTTCCTAATGAGTTCAAACTCTATCAGAACTACCCGAACCCGTTCAACCCGGCAACGGTTATCGAGTTCGCTCTCCCCTCTGCCCAGAATGTTAAACTCGCAGTTTACAACATTCTCGGTCAGGAAATAAAAGTTCTGAACGACGGTCCGCTCACAGCCGGCTACCATAAATTCTCATTCGACGGCAAGAATTTCGCCAGCGGTGTTTACTTCTACAGAGTAACTGCCGGTAAATTCTCTGAGGTGAAGAAGATGGTATTAACTAAGTAGGTATTAGGTATTAGTCCGCCGCGGCGGATTAGGTGTTATTTCCTTTACCTGAGCATCTAGACCAAACTTTAAGGCTGTCGCAATCGTGGCAGCCTTTTTTTTACCCGGCAGCCCATTTCCACCACATAATACCTAATACCTGATACCTAATACCTAAAAAGAACCATTCATCCGTTAAAACACTATTTTTTTTAGTATTCAGTATTATATTTGGAACGCAAAATTTTACAATTTGGTAATATTTGGAACCATTTGTTCCTTTTTACCATTTGTATATATGCATATTGGATTTTTTTATCCACTAAACATTCCACAATCAGGAGTTACTATAATGAAAAAGTTGTTTGCATTAGTTCTTGTCGTTGCATTCATGGCAACTGCAGTTAACGCTCAGTCAGGACTCGTTCCGAAGGAAAAAAGTGGCGGTTACGCCAGAGTTCAGTCAATGGGCGGTGAAGGTGGCTCTAATCCATTCTTCGTGGATCCTTTAAATATGACCCTCAATCCGGCTTTTGCCAGGTACTATGGCAACTTCCTCTGGGGTGATATTGGTGCTTCTGCTGCAGCCGTTAATGATGGCGACGGACAGTTTGCAGGTTTCAACTTCCAGCTCGACAATAAACTCACCCTTGGTGCTATACTTTCAAGAAATGACTACAAAGGAATGGGAATCTCCAGCGTAGGCGGAACAAATAACCTTGTTACCATCCTCAATGGTCTCCCAGGAACAACCAGACCTGCCGTTGCTCTCGATAACAACTTCCAGCTTCTCGGTGCTTATGCACTTTCAGATGCCACTGTTCTCGGTCTCGGTGTTTCTTATGCTTCCACCCAGAATGACCTTACACCTGCTTCAGGAACTGCTGACAAATCATCAGCTTCACAGCTTGGTCTTAACCTCGGTCTCATCCAGCACTTCAGCAAAGACAACGGTCTTGATCTGAACTTCGGTTTCATTTCACACGGTGCTAAAAATGAAGCTGCAAAGACCAATAAAGTATCCGCTTCAACCATCAATATTGGCGCAAGATACTTCCACAACATCGGTAAAGGCTTCTCTTTTGTTCCTGTTGCTTCATTCACAACCGTTAGCGGTACTGTTGACGTAGCCGGTACAAGCACTGATATGGATTCATATTCACTGCTCGGTCTTGGTGCAGGCCTTAACTATACTTCAGGCGACCTTTTCCTCGCCGGTGGTGTTAGCTTCGCTACTGAATCATGGACTGCAAAATCAACCAGCACTTCACCTGAACTCACCAGAAACCACTTATGGTTCCCGGTTTGGAACCTCGGTGCCGAGTTCAAAGTTACTGATTGGATGAAAGCAAGACTTGGTTATGTTGCTTCAACCATCAAAGACAAACAGGAATTTGCTGCTACAGCTACAACAAAGAACGAAGTTGTACAGACCAACTTTGGCCGCCAGGGTGTTACCCTCGGTCTCGGCTTCAAATTTGGAAACTTCAACCTCGATGCTACCGTTAATGACGAAGTTTTGAGACAGGGTCTCAGAAACATCGGAACCGGTGCTGTTAATACATTCGGACACATCTCAGCAAGCTACGCTTTCTAAGAAAACCCGGAAAATTTCAAAAAGGGCTGCCTGAAAAGGTGGCCCTTTTTTTATGTATATTTCGCTTCAATTTTTCCCGTTTCAATGAAGAACTACAAGATAACTATCCAGTATGACGGCGCCCCATTTTTCGGTTGGCAGATCCAGGCGAAAGGGAAAACCGTTCAGGGCGAAATAACCCGGGCACTTGACACACTTCTGAAACACAATGTTAATCTTACCGGCGCGGGAAGAACCGACAGTGGTGTTCACGCCCTCGGGCAGGTGGCGAACTTCAAAACTGAAGCTGAAATAGAGCCTTACAGGTTCCTCCATTCATTGAACTCCCTTCTCCCCTTTTCAATCAGGATCAGGGATATTACAGAGGTCCCTGAAGATTTTAACTCCCGGTTTGATGCCATCTCGAGATCATACCTCTACTTCATTTCAAAAAAACCAACACCTTTTAATTATCAGCACGTCTGGGACTACCATTATGATCTTGACATCACCAGACTGAATGACATAACCACTCCATTGATGGGTAAACACGATTTCGCTTCATTCACGAAACTTGCAAAAGACCGCGACAATTACGGATGCGACATTAAAGCCCTGAAATGGAATAGAACAAAGGATCTGATTGTTCTCTACATAGAGGCTGACAGATTCCTCCATGGGATGGTCCGCGCGATCACAGGCACCGCGATACTCATTCACCAGGAAGGTGGAAGCACGCAAGAGATGATCAAAATATTGGAAGCCCGCGACAGAAAAGCCGCGGCGATGTCAGCCCCTGCCAATGGTCTTTTTCTTTACAAGGTACGTTACCCTGAAGG
>JAEYUD010000219.1 GCA_023433685.1 Bacteroidota bacterium | reverse complement strand
CCGTGACTCCGTGACTCCGTGACTCCCCCATCTATGAAGCCGGAGATGGCAGATTGTGCAACTACCGCGGGGGATGCGAGATACGCGAAAGAATCGGGGGAGCCCATTCTTCCTTTGAAGTTGCGGTTGGTGGCTGAAATGCCTGTTTCACCAGCTTCGAGGAGACCCGTACCGAGTCCGATGCATGGTCCGCAACCGGGAGGGAGAGGAGTTGCGCCGGCATCCATGAGGATCTGCCAGTCACCCCGTTTTTCAGATTCAGCCTGCACTTCACTTGAAGCGGCGGCAACATAAAAACCCACGCCTTCGGCAATCTTTTTACCTCTGAGAACGGCTGCTGCCTCGGCGATATCGTCGACACGACTGTTCACACATGAAACGAGATAAGCCTTGTCTATCTTGATCTTCTTTTCTTTAACTTCTGAAACCTTGTTCCAAACTTTTACGGTGTTGGGGCCCGAAATGCAGGGCTCAACGGCGGCGAGATCGATCTCGATCACTTTGGTGTAATAAGCATCTTCATCGGCGCGGAGGTTTGGAATATCCGCCTGAAGTGCTGCTATAGAAGCATCGTTGATCCTTGGGTGAACGCCGTTAACCGCGTCAGCATCGGATGTCACACCCTGGAGTCCGCGTTTTTTGATGAACTCAGCCCGTGCTTTTAACCAGTTGATCGTGACATCATCTACGGGAAACAGGCCGACCAAAGCGCCCCACTCTGTTGTCATGTTGGCAACTGAAAGCCTCTGAGCGATAGTGAGATCCTTTACTCCGTCACCGGTGAACTCAACAGCGTGGTTAAGAACTTCATCTTTCGAGAAATATCCGCAGAGGGTAATGATAAGGTCTTTTCCCGTTACACCGGGATTGAAATGCCCTTTTAAGACCACTTTGGCGACGGGAGGGATCTGCCACCATGTTTTGCCCGTCACCCATATCGCGGCGGCATCGGTTCTCACCACGGGAGTGCCAAGACATCCCATTCCGCCGTACATGTTTGAGTGACTGTCGGAAGCAACTGCCAATGCACCGGGGAAAGCGTAGCCTTCCTCGATCATTATCTGATGTCCGATACCCCGACCCGCGGGATAGAAGTCGGCGCCCATTGAGCGGGAGAAATCTTCTATCTTCCGGTATTTTTCGAGGTTTTTCTCTGTTGTGTCCTGAATATTATGGTCGAGAGTGTGCACAACCTGCCTTGGGTTGGCAAGTTTTTTTGCACCTGTTTCTTTGAATTTTGGAATAACCGCGCCTGTGTTATCGTGGGTCATCACATGTTTCGGGTGAATCATAACATAGTCGCCCGACTGCACCTTGTACCCTTCAGCGTATCCGGATGAATAACGCTGAACGATCTTTTCAACCAGATTCTGAGCCATCATTTACCTCAGGCTTTAAAGGGTTCGAAACTTACAAAATCGGCGTGATGCACGATCAGCGACTCAACGGTTCTGTAGCCGAGATCACCCTCTTTCGAGTGTGTGGCTATGATGTGCTGCACTTCCGCGGGAATACCGAAACGGTCGGCTATCGCCAGTCCGCTGAACGGATGTCTGACGAGTTTTCCGGCGGGTGAAGTGATGAGCTTGCCGTCTTTCATGTCGTATTCAATAAGTTTGCCCACATCGATCAGGATCGCGCCTGAAATAACATGGTCCATGTTGAATTTTATCGAGTCGCCAAAGTTGTTCTTCATGATCTTCGCTATCTCAACCGAAAGCTGCACGGCTGTGCGCTTGTGGTTCATGAAGGAAACATTGCAGTCCTTGATCAGGAGTGAAAACGGAATAACATCAAGGTCTTCAGGTGACAGCACGCTGTTCTCTATCGCGTAGATCCAGCATTGCAGGGTTTGTTCTCTAAGCTCAGGATCCTGTATCTCGTTGATCTCGGGCCATATCTTTAAAACTTTCTCTCTCATAATTCATCCATTAGGTTATGTGAAACCGCAGAGGACGCAAAGTAAAAGTTACACGGATTAACAGGATTCAACACAGATTTCACGGATATTTAAAAATCTGCGTAATCCGTGTATAATCCGTGAAATCCGTGTAACCTTTTTTCTCTCCGCGGTTTAATAATTATATATACTGAGCGATGGCTTCGGCCATTTCGAGTGTTTTGGTATTGCCGCCCATGTCATAGGTTTTGAATTTGCCTTCGGCGATAACACGAGCCACGGCATTTTCAACCTTGTCGGCAAGTTCCTGTTCGCCGAGCCACTCAAGCATCATCTTTGCAGCAAGAATTGTAGCAATAGGGTTAACCTTATATTGACCGAAATATTTGGGGGCTGAACCGTGTGTCGGCTCAAAAACCGCGAGTTTGTCTCCTATATTACCGGAGCAACCGAAACCGAGTCCACCAACCATCTGAGCGCAAAGATCGGAGATGATATCGCCGAACAGGTTGGTAGCTACAAGTACATCATAGTTGTGGGGGTTCTTCAGCAGCCACATTGTGATCGCGTCGATGTTAGCGTCATCCATCTCTATTTCAGGGTAGTCTTTCCTTACTTCCTTCGCGATGTCGAAGAAGAGGCCGTCAGTGGCCCTTACAACGTTTGCTTTGTGGATGATGGTAACTTTTTTGCGGTTGTTCTTGCGGGCAAACTCGAAAGCAGCTCTGATGATCTTTTCCGAACCTTTTTTCGTGTTTATCTTGCAGTTGATGGCGTATTCATCTGCACCAAGTCTGGCGAAGACATTGAACGGTTTCGAGTGTTTTGCCAACACTTCAGCCACTTCCTGAGGAACAGGGGCGAACTCTACACCGCAGTAAAGGTCTTCAGTGTTCTCACGGAAAACCACGAGATTGATATCTTCCTTGTAGTTGAGCGAATTGCCCTTATAGCCTTTTGTGGGGCGGAGGCAGGTATAAAGGTCGAACATCTGGCGCATTCTGACGATCGGTGATCTGTAGATAAGGCCTTTCCCCTGCAGTTCAGGGATCAGTTCGGCTTCGGAATCTTTTTTAGGTTTTGAAGTGATGGCACCGAACATGGCGGCATCAACATTTTTCAGCAGGTCAATGGTTCTTTGTGGAAGTGCATCGGCTTCAGTTCTCCAGAACTCCCAACCGATATCACCGTGGATATATTCAGCATCAAGCCCGGTCTTGTCAAGAACGATCTTTGCAGCTTCAAGTACTTCAATGCCTATACCGTCACCCGGTAACCAGGCGATCTTGTATTTAGCCATTATCTCTCCGTATGTTTTTATTGTTTTTTGTTGATCAACTGATCTAAAATCAGATGTCTAAAAATGTAATGAATGTTACAAAATTAATAATAAAAGAAATATTTTTTACCACTTAAAATTAGAAAGATTCGGGACAATAGTCAAGCGAAAACTATAAAAAAGGCTCATGAAGAAGCTTAATAAAAAAGCCTGCCCCTCATGAGCCTGTTCAAATGATCTTCTATTTGGTCATAAAACTCAGCAGGATACCTGCCGCAACCGCGCTCCCGATCACTCCAGCAACGTTTGGTGCCATGGCGTGCATGAGAAGGTGGTTTGTCTTGTCATATTCAAGCCCGATGATCTGCGAAACCCTCGCGCTGTCAGGAACGGCGGAAACTCCCGCGTTACCTATAAGTGGATTGATCTTCTCACCCGGTTTAAGGAAGAGGTTCATGATCTTCGCGAATCCCACACCGCCCGCGGTAGCCACTACGAATGACACCGCGCCGAGAACAAAGATAAGTACTGACTGGGGTGTTAAGAAAGTTGTTGCCTGCGTTGAAGCTCCAACTGTTAACCCCAGCAAAATGGTTACAATATCGATCATTGGTCTGGCTGCCGTGTCGGCGAGTCTCTTTGTTACACCGCTTTCTTTGAGAATATTACCAAAGAAAAGTGTACCGAGAAGTGGCAAGGCACTCGGTGAAATGAATGTGGTAAGAAGAAGACCCAGGATCGGGAACATGATCTTTTCCGTCTTCGAAACCACTCTCGGCGGCTTCATCCTGATCAGACGCTCCTGCTGATTCGTCATCAGCCGCATTACCGGGGGTTGGATGAGCGGAACAAGTGCCATGTATGAGTACGCTGAAATGGCGATCGCCCCAATGAGGTGCGGGGCCAGTTTTGATGAAAGAAAGATGGCGGTAGGAC
>JAEYUD010000181.1 GCA_023433685.1 Bacteroidota bacterium | reverse complement strand
TCAAGAGGTCAGGGGTTCGACTCCCCTTATCTCCACCCCCAATTAAAACCTCTCTGGTCGGTCACGATCAGAGAGGTTTTTTAGTTTAAATTTGAACAAATGCGTTAAAAATAGTAGTTTAGGGGTCACCTGATGTAGCTTTTTAATTCTAATTTGCTAAATTTCCCGGTTGTATTTAACCCGTTTTGTTTTTGGATTCAAAAAATTGCACAATGGACTATAGCATTAAGATTCCTGCCGTACTGATCGGTGATGACAATCTTGATATGGGCCTGTTCAGCAGGAACATGACAGCGAGGGGTTTTAATATCCGGATGTGCGGCTATGCTGATCTTGAAGCAATTGATCTCTCTTCCATCCGTTTGTTCTTCCTTTTTCCTTCGAATGATCCTTCCATCATTTCCGGTGCTGTTCACAGCCTCTCGCGAATAAGCGAAAACACGATAATTTTTGTATCCACCCTTCAATCGTTCAAACTATTGGATGACAGGTTACGAGAACTGATCCACGATCATTTCCCGTATCCCGCTGAGAATCATGTTATCGAACGGAGGCTGAAGCTTTACAGGGCGCTTTGTCTAACTTGCAGTAAGCAAGACCCCGGCACGGTGGTGAACGACCTTCAGAACAGAATTCTGGAGCTTGAAGAGCAGAATGTTGCCAAAGACAAGTTTTTCGCGATAATAGCCCATGATCTTAAGAATCCGTTCACGGGATTTCTTGGTTTTTCAGAGTATATAGCAAAATATTATGACGAGATATCGAAAGAAGACCTTGGCGATTTTTCGCTGAGGATGTATGAGTCGGCGCAACTTGTTTACAATCTGATCGAAAATCTTTTGGCATGGAGTCGGTTGCGGACAGGCAACGTCGACTTTGAACCAATTCCATTTGATGCCGGTGAGATAATGGAAAGGGTGCTGAAACTTTGCGAGTCGATGATAATTAAAAAAGAGATCAACCTTGTTAACTCGATGCCCCGCAATTTAAAAGCATTCGCGGATGCAAACATGGTTGACACAGTGGTAAGGAACGTGGTCACCAATGCCCTTAAGTTTACACCTAAAGGGGGTGTGGTTCACGTGGGAGCCACCATGGAAGACGGCTTCGCGGTGATATTCGTTGCCGACAGCGGAGTCGGGATATCAGAAGACCGACAGAAAAAGATGTTCCGCCTCGGCTACCGGGTCTCCCGTGAGGGAACTGACGGCGAGTCAGGTACCGGTCTTGGTATGATACTCTCCAAAGAGTTCATGCTGAAGAACGGCGGTGACCTTTATTTCGAGAGCAAAGAAGGTAACGGCTCTAAATTCTTTATAAAAGTACCGGTCGGCGAATAGCTACTTCACCTTGATTTTATACTCGAGTGTCAGCACATCCTTTGTAGCAAAAGGTTTAAGTTTCTGCAAAAAGTCCTTGTCCATCAGATCCTGATTTCCCCTGGCATTCCCCGCGATCACAATATCCACCTGTGAATCATCGGTAACATTTGTTTTGCTTTTTTTGAGCTTGGCCATGAGTTTAAGGAACGAATCGGTGGAAGCATCCTTGCCTGACTTGAATAAATTGTCGATATCGCTCAATTTTTTCAGAGAAAAGATCAGGTGAACGGAGTGGTCGCCCTTTCCCGGTACTTTAATGAAGTCACCTTTTGCAGGATAGGCGAGTATCTGGTCTTTATAAGCCCTGCCCGAGGTCAGGAGTTTAGCGTTCTTTCCGGATATTAAAACAAAATATCCATAACCACCCGAATCGGGTTTAAGGAGAATGCGGTACTTGTCGTCTGTTTTAAGTACCGAATTCGACTTTAGTTTCAGCAGGTCTTTTCCTGAAGAAACCAAGATCCCGGCTTTGGTCTTAACTAATGTCTGTGCTGAAAGCGCGAACACAATGAACAAAGCTGACAAGAGAAAAATCTTTGATCGTTTCATACTGCTTTTACCGGGTATATTGTTAATCGGTTCCCGCAAATATACATAATAATATTATCTGTTGCTGTGATTGTTGAACAAACCGGTAAAACGAAAAAGAGTTGATGATTTTCGGTATATTTGGAATTGAAAAATTCCGGGACACTGATGGAAAAAAGAATCACCGTTTTCTGTGCCTCAAGCACCAAATCCAGACAAATCTACATTGACGCAGCCTTCAGACTGGGCATGATCATCGCGACAAAAGGTGACATCCTTGTTTATGGTGGTGGCAGGAACGGTCTTATGGGTGCTGTTTCCGACGGCTCACTTTCGGTCGGCGGGAAAGTTGTGGGCATTATTCCGGAATTCATGGTAAATCTTGAGTGGGGTAGGGACGATATTCACACCCTTGAGCTCACGGAGACCATGGAACACAGAAAATTGAGAATGATCGAGGGAAGTGATGCCATTGTGGTTCTTCCCGGTGGAAGTGGCACTATGGAAGAGCTTTATCAGGTTTTAACAATGAAACGTCTCGGTTATTATTTAAACCCCGTTATCATTATTAATTCCGGTGGTTTCTTCACAAAGTGGCTTGAGTTTATGGAAGTGACAGTGGCGGAAAAATTCCTCGGTGATGATCATCTGAAAATGTACAACGTGGTAAATTCACCCGATGAAGTTTATGATGCCATTGCTAATTCAGAGGTCTGGGGGGATGACCATATCGGAAAGGCACTTGTATGAACTTAAAAGAAACTACTGAAGTTATCAGTGGCAAGACTTACCGGGAGATATTTGACCGTTCGCTTGACCACTTGATGATCATTGACGGACATACAGGGCTGATCCTTGATGTGAATTCGGTTTGGGAGCCAACCACAGGATTCTCAAAGAGAGAACTCAGAGGCACGCATTTCTCTCAGGTTTTTGCGGATGGGCAGATCAGCACCTTGGAAGAACTGGAGAGGGTGCGAACCTACGATAATGTTATTTCCACTCGCCTTATTAGAACAAAAGAGAACGGTACACTTCCCGTTGAGATGTGGTTGACCATTGTTGAACATGACGGTCACGATGCCATTCTTACGGTGCTCCGGAGTGTGAAAGAGAGGCTTGAGGCGGAAAAGAAAATAGAAGACATGAATAAAAAGCTCGCTGAGCTGAATTCTACAAAGGATAAACTTTTCTCGATAATATCGCATGATCTGAAGAATCAGTTCAATGTGCTCCTTGCATTCTCTGAGATACTGCAACAGGAAAACGATACTTTACCGGCAGATGAAAGGGCTTATTTTATTGACCAGATCGAGAGCGTTTCACGTACTTCCTACGGATTGCTCTCGAATCTTCTGAACTGGGCAAGAAGTCAGACCGGAAATCTGACGGTTCACAAGGAAGTGCTGTTGATCAATGACTTCATTAAAGGGATAATGAACGAATTGAATGGCATGATTCACGCGAAAGAGCTTTCGGTGACAACCGGGGGCGAATCCGGTATTCAAGTTTATGCCGATAGTGAAATGCTCAAGTCGGTGATCCGGAATCTACTGACAAATGCAGTAAAGTTCAGCCACCGGGGAGGAGGGATAGAAATATCTGTTTCCGGAAGTGGCGGTGTGGCAGAATTCTGTATCAGGGATCATGGGGTGGGGATGTCGCCGGAGCAGGCAGAAAAAATATTTGAACCCGGCACCATTTCCACTTCGGGGACGGAAAATGAGTCGGGAACAGGACTTGGTTTAACTTTATGCCGTGAATTTGTTGAAAAACTGGGCGGAACCATCAGGAGTGAGAGTGCTCCCGGGGAGGGTACATCAATGTTTTTTACGATGGAGATGCCACAATCACAAAATTAAATTGACTGATATTAAATTACTGACTATTTTAAAAATCAAAATAACATAAATTTCGGAGAACAAAATGGCATTAGATGCTTTAGGAATGATCGAGACAAAAGGTTTGGTAGGCGCGATCGAAGCCGCGGACGCTATGGTCAAGGCCGCCAATGTTGAATTGATCGGAAAAGAAACCATTGGTGGCGGATTTGTAACAGTGATGGTGCGTGGTGATGTAGGCGCTGTAAAAGCTGCCACAGATGCCGGAGCCGCTGCTGCTCAGAGAGTCGGCGAGCTGGTATCGGTTCACGTGATCCCAAGACCGCACAGCGATGTTGAACTTATCATTCCTAAAAGACCTAAATAAGCAGGTTTCAGATTGAAAGAACTACCCGCACTCGGAATGGTTGAGACGAGGGGATTGGTCGGTGCTATTGAAGCAGCCGATGCCATGTGCAAGGCTGCAAACGTACGGCTCATCGGGAGAGAGAAGACCAACCCTGCTCTAATTACCATAAAGATAGTTGGCGAGACAGCAGCAGTGAAAACGGCAGTTGAGGCCGGCGCTGCTGCCGCCGCGCGGGTAGGCGAACTTGTATCTACTCACGTGATACCACGCCCTGATCTGCAGCTCGAGTCGATAATTGGAACTGCTCCCGTGAAGGAGACACCTGCTCCTGTGAGAACCCCTGCACCTGCGCCGGTTGAA
>JAEYUD010000249.1 GCA_023433685.1 Bacteroidota bacterium | reverse complement strand
ATAAAAGATATTCTGCCTGCTCCCTTCGATCTCTGTAACAGGAATACCGGAAGAAAGGGAAGTATTCACAGAGTACCAAGTGGCTGCCCGGTCTGTCGAGAGCAAATACTGGCTCAAATTGCGCATCGTCAAAATATTCCCACCTGCCGATGAGGCCACCGCGTTGAAGTTAATTCCGAACGGTTGCCTGTCAAATGTCCAGGTATGCCCCCGGTCGAACGACTTGTAATAATAGTTCGAACCGGTCGAAAGCAATGCGATTTTACTATCCGTGAAGAGTTTCCCCTGCAAAACAGGAACCCCGGAAAGATTCAAATTAACCGGAAGCCATTGCGCCTTTACCACAAATTGCAGAAAGCAAATTGTGATCAGAATCAGTTTTTTCATATCTCCGCCAAAATAATATTAGGTTGCCCCCAAAATAAGGAATCAAGGGGAACGATCCAAATTGAGGGGGATTTTGAATGAAAGGAAAGACTTTTACTTCACTTCAACAATTTCGAGCGTGTTTTTCCCGGTGAAAATCAAAAGCCATGTCTTTAACTTTTCGGGAACAAGCATCCGGAGCGAATCACGATAGGTTGAAACTTGTTTGCGACCATCTTCCAGAATTCTTTCCATATCGTTTTGTCTCGAGGATTTGATGTACTTCAATTCTATCAGATGATCCCATCCACCGGGATTACTGTGTGTCTTCTGAAGCAGGAGGTCAGCATATCCCAGTTGTGTTTCGACCTCACTTGAGACGAAATAGGCATTGTTGCCGGCGAGAAGCGAAAGAAAGATCATTTTCAGATGCTTTTCGCTGAAGTTTTGCAAATCGCGAAAAGAAGCCGATGATATAACTTTTTGCGCGTAGCGGGCAAAACGACGGATATCCCCGTTGAGAGACATCTCCTTCAATGCTGCTCCGATCTCACCCGAATCAAATCGCATCTCTTTAGCAGATACCCTGACATCCCTGAAGAATTCCCAATAAAGTTGTTTAACCACATAATTAGGGATGCTGAATGTCACCAAACCGGCAAAATTATCTGCGATTGTAAGAAGGCCGTTGTAATATAAAAGAGATATAGCGTCTGCCTTCGAGTACTCTTTCTCAAAATTGAATTGTAGAGTAAGGGTGTCTGAAATTTTCCCGGTCAGGAGAATTTCCTCAACGATCGAGTCGTTCAGATCTTCGGGAAGTGGCGAAAGTATGTTGGCGATCTTTTTGAAATCCGAGGTGACATTTTGGTCGGCCATCTCATCAGGGTACCTCAACTCCCTCGAAAACGATGAGAGAAATGTGATAACCAACTGGGGGTTGTAAATTTTCTTCCCCGCGCGGAAAGAGAAGCAACTTCCGTTATACCAGTCCCGCATGTCATTAATGATCGACCCGGCATCAAAGCCACCCGGCATTAGTATCGTTGAAGAGATCATGTTTTGGATATCTAATTCTGTGAATCCGGCGAGTTCGTTGAATTCGTCGAGCAGGGAGATATTTTTTGCAATGTTGAAACCGCTCGTCATGCTGTCGAGGGTAACGGGTGTGACCCCGGTGGCAAAAAACCTGTCGATCAAGCCTGTACCCATGAATTGCTTGATAACTTCATAGAATTTCCTGACCCACCCATTCCCGGTGACAATATCCTTAAAATATTTCCTGTCAAACGAATAAAGTTCATTAGCGAAGTGGTCATATTCATCGATCAAAAGATAGATTTTGTTACCTTTTAGCCTGTTTTGCACTTCTGAAAGGAAACTTCCAATTCTTACAGCAGGAGACTCGCTACTGTTGATCTCTGCCATTTCTTCCGGGGAGAGAAAGTTGTAATGAGAGTTAAAATCGTTAAATCCGATTTTGATCTTTGAATTAAATGATTCTCTTACGAGGGTTTTGTCACCTGATTCGATCCCCGAAAAATCAAACTTCATAACAAGGAATGAGTTACGAAGCGGGGTAGCATTTTCAGGCTTGCCGATATGCAAGTCGCCGAACAACCTGTTGAAGTCGTCAGCATATTGCATGCCATAGTAGTGATCGAGAACAGAAAGCAGAAGGGATTTCCCAAAACGCCGTGGCCTTAGAAAAAAAATCGCGGGGGAATTCTGCTCCTCAAGGAGAGGGATAAATCTTGTCTTGTCAACATACCACGTATTCCGCTCGATCAGAGTTGGGAAATGGGATGTAAGCAAAGGTAAACTTTTATTCATCGTTCTGCGCTGAAATTTCAATTATCAATCGGGCAATATAGCTATTTACCGGGCAACATGGCACCACATCACAAAAGTGAATTAAGAGCGAGAGGATCAAATTGTGATGCACGGAATTTTAAGGTCTATTGATAATACTTCTCATCGATCTCCTCAAGGTCAGTGTAATTATCAAGCCCATTGATGTACCCGGCAAGCACCGTTTTGTAACTCAATTCGTGACGGTTGCAGAAAGGCCTGATGATCGCTTCGACGGCGGAATAGAATTCTTCCAGAGATTCAAGGTAGGCCTTTATAACCTCGTCAAAAGCTGCCTGAATTTGCTCTTCAGTTTCGAAATCAGGAAGAATGAAGTAGTCTTCAAGCATCTCCTCAGCCTGCGAAAAGGTGTTGGGGATCAGCTTAAGCAGGTGATTTAAGATTGTTATGGTATCTTCAAGCTCTATCTTAAACATTTCATCTTTCAGTTTTGCGAGCTTTTGTTCAGCTGTTTTCTCCGTTTCCGGAGTGGCTGAATGCGTTGTGTTTACTAATTCTTCGAACACAGCCGAGTAACGGGCTATTAACTCATCCTTGTTGTTATCGTCATTCTGCCAGTTTTTCTTAAGGATCAGAACCGGTGGCTCAACAAGCGGAGGTTCCGGCATGAGCATATCAGAGTATTCACTCTCAAGAAATTCGTCCAGGAACTTGTCTCTGTCGATACCATGCCGCTCCAGAAACGGGATAAGTTCTTCTTCGGTATGGTCGAGAATTTCGTCAACCGTATCTGAGAACTGTTCAATGAACTCCTCAACAAGTTCTTTCTCCTCCTCCCTGTCATCAATACATTCGAGAAGAAGGCTGTGCCAATGGGTCTCGATCTTCAGCACCGGGAGCACCATATTATGGAACTCCCACTTTTTTACCTCTGAAAGGAACGGTTTCTCGAGCTTTATGAGCTCTTTCCGTATCTTCTCGGGTTCTTCCACAACGAACATTTCAAGGTCTTTCCCCTTCATCTCTTTATAAAGTTCATCTTCCATTCTGAAGATCTCATCCATCCGTTCGATCCTCTTGTCGATAATATGCTTCAAAGCCTTTTCAAAAGTCATCTCTACTCCAATAATTAACAGAAAACATCCGTCCACGGAAATCGCGAACTGTAAAGAGGAAAGTTATGGGTTTTGCGGGGGATATTCTTAATTTAAAGAATCCGATGGGGAATTTTTTATACGTTTTTAGTTAAATACATGCCATGTCACATGATTAAGGGTTTAGTTATGGATGCAGGAACAATGTCTATTTTATCCTCACCCGGATCCTGAGGGATCAGGGGAAGGGCCCCACTATGCTGATCTTGCCTCTTCTGGCACTAATGCGCAATCAGATCATAAACGCGCAAAAGCCGGGACTTGTAGCCAGATCGATCAACAGCAGCAACAAAGACGACTGGGACAGCGTTGTTAAAGAAATTATAATGAAACGGGTCGATCTCCTTCTTGTCTCACCTGAAAGACTTTCGAATGAGATGTTCTTAACAGAAGTGCTGCCGAATATGCGAGGCATCTGGCTCTTTCATGATTGTTACATCAATGAAGATAGCCGGAAGTTTGAAGATTTTTAGGCCGAAAAGGGGGGAAAGGTATATTGATAAACATTTTTGAAAGTCTTTTTTACTGACAGCATTATAAGACCAACGAACTATTCCTCATGGGTTTCAGGTTTTTCTTTCAACATTAAAAGCACTTTATTGATCTCTCTCAAATAATCCTTTTTAATATTATGTTCCCACAATCTGATTACCTTCCATCCATCTTTTCTCAGAAGTCTAGTAATTTTTCGATCTCTCGCTCGGTTTTTCTCGATTTTAGTTCGCCAGAATTCATTCTTTAGAAGATGTTTCCATCTTGGATATTGCCATCCATGCCAAAAGTCACTATCGACAAAGATACACACCTTGTTAAGAGCGTATACTATGTCTGGCTTTCCAGGAATACCTTTAACATTGGTTTCGAAATCTAATGTTATTCTTGAACGAAGTTCCTTAATCAACTGGAGTTCTATCTTCGTTCCTGAGCTATGGATCGTGGACATTTGGCCAGATCTTTTGGCTTTTGAAATCTTGTCGGGTACTCGTTCCTTCTGGAAATTTCTTCCAGCATAATTCTTATGTTTTGATGTCATAATAACGACACTCTTCTTTCACGATATCTTTATATTCTTGCGGAAGAGTTTTTGCGATCAAGTGAACTAAAAATTTTTTACTGATTTTCGAGTTCTTTTCTGCGTGTGCCCAAAATAATTCAGCCCAATGTCTGATTTTCTCATCTTCTGAAAGTGATTCCTCATCCCAATAGTACCTTAACAACTTAATAGGATAATTCTTCAATATGTTGAAAAACTCTTTTCTAGAATCCCAAAACGACTTAAATACTTGAGGTACATCATGGTAGGATTCAGAATCTATTAGAATGGTACATTGTCCTCCAGCACTAAAAATGTCTCTTAAAGAACTGTTTAAAATGCCATGCTGAACTGCCATCCATACAGAAACGCGTAAATATTTTGTAGATGATTTTACGCCAAATAATTCAGGAAACAGTATCATTGCCTCAAGTTTCAATTGTTTTTTCTCTGATGGCTTAAGTAGCGAGAACATCCTTACTATAGGGGGAACTACATCTTCGGATGGATCAATCCACCAGGGTGATTCTCCTGGTTTTAGATTCTTCTTATAGTAATCTGTGAAAGGTTTTACTGGATTGGGTAGTTGTCTCAAGACATTGTATTCATATCCTAATTTGCTAAATATGTTATTCTCAGCGGTTGTATTCATATCTATCAAATAGCGCGGTGAATGAGTCACTGCGATATCATACAAACAATCTTCATATTTTCTAAACTTAAATCCAACTGGGCTGGATAACTTACCAAAATATATATAGATGTCCTCCACATCAGGAATTCTTGTTGTCTCAAAAACACTATTGCCTGTACTTCGCCAATGAGATTGTTTGGTTGTTTTTACTTCAACCCCATAAAATTTATTAATAGAAATATCTGGAAACGCGTGTTTTGAAATAAGGTGAATTGTATTTTCAAACTGTGTATTCTTTGCGGCATCTACCAATGCGTCACGAACATCTTCTTCAAATTCATCTGGCGCTCTTTTCAAGAAATATTCTTCTTTGCTACGCAACGATGACTTTAAATCTAAATCTGCTTTCTTTAAAATTTTTTCAAATTCTTTACTTAAATTCTTATGATTTTCACTTATAATCATGTGTTTCTCCGAAATATCGTGGCCAAACGTCTTGAAGTCTATTAGCGATATGATATGCAAGAAGTGGAGGTACCGCGTTACCTATAACTTTATAAGCCGCGGACTGAGAAAGAGAGAATTCCTTTCCAAGTGAATCTACATTTCTAATAAATTCAAAATCGTCAGGGAACGTCTGAATCCTAGCGCATTCTCGGATGGTTAACCTCCTTTCGACTTTACCAACTGCCAATTCATTTAAATATCGACCATGTTTGTCACTTCCGAGTCTTCTGAATTCTATATTCCCATGATGTTCAGCTCTAATTGTGGGTCCAACCCAATCCAGATTAACTTCAGTTTGCCCTTGAATGCCTTTTCCATACCATTTTGCTCTTGATAAGTTTTGTTGGGCAGGATCTTCACTTTTTTCAGGTTCCTCTAAATCAGCAAATACTTCTCTTAGGGAAACGAATATATCTCGGTTCTCATTAAGCAAAGATGAATCGGCGGTATGAGTAGGAATAGGATATGGATCAAGTTCAGGAGGGATTCTGCCACTCTCAAAGATCTTCGAAACTTCTGGTTTTAGATATTGTTTATTCAACCCTATAAAAAAAACTCTCTCTCTAGATTGAGGTACTCCGTATTCCCAGGCTTTCAAAACTCGAGCATCGAGAACTATGAACCCTTGACCAATGTTCCGAAAATCGTTTTCGATAATCTGTTTAACATTTCCCAAAGAAACTAATCCTTTGACATTCTCAGCGATAAACATTTTGGGATTAACTATTTCGACAACCCTCCTCATCCACATATATAGTTGTCCTCTAGTCTCAATGCTTGGTACGGAAGAATCTCTGAATTCACCATTGTGAAGTTTATGCGAGTCAAAGCCTAATCTTTTCCCAGCGACGCTAAAGTCCTGACATGGAAAGCCACCAGTAACCACATCGGCAGCGGGAAAGATTTTCTCTCCTTGCTCACTCTTTTTTACTAGTTCAACGATACTCTCAGATCTAAAAACCCCGTCTGCACCTCTTTTATGGAAGTATGGAATCCAAGCGGCCTTTGCCTCCCGCAAGATATCATTAGCGAAAACAACCTTAAAGTTCGTCCTCGGTAATGTAAGCCACTTTGAATCAGAATTATCTTCATTCCATTTTGGGTTTATCTTTGTATTAATTGACCTGTGGTATACATTAAAATCACCCTCAAATCCTAAGTCCATTCCACCACAACCAGAGAAAAGGCTCACTACTCGAAGTTCTGGCATCTTAGCTTTTTCAATGCTATCAATTACCTGTCTTATTTTCTGTTTAGCATTTTTACCAGACAA
Organism: Bacteroidota bacterium; assembly: GCA_023433685.1. GTDB lineage: Bacteria > Bacteroidota > Ignavibacteria > Ignavibacteriales > Ignavibacteriaceae > UTCHB3. The sequence continues at coordinate 12,086 of JAEYUD010000249.1, read as the reverse complement.
ATCTTCATTGGAGACTTCTAGGGAGTCTTGGTTAATAACAAAAGGTGTTCCTTTGTAGTCATGGATCGGTTCGCACAGAATTGAAGTATTTTCCGTTGGTGAACTTTCTTTAAATTGTTTTTTCATGACAGGTGACCCCGTTTCTTCGAACCTATTGTACTTTCATTAATTCCCTTAGATTTATTACTAGTCTGTGAGTGGGGTGGAAACTGTCCAGGCTTTTGCTCTCTTGAAAGTAGAAGATCATCGAATCCTACTTCTAAGGCTAAAGCTATCTTCTCTAGGCTCAGTAGTGTCGCGGCTCTCTCAGCTCTTTCAATCATTCCGATAAAATTTTTATGAAGCCCGGCACGACATGCAAGCTCTTCTTGTGAAATTTTCTGTTTTTTTCTAAAAAAACGGACATTTTCAGCGAAAATGTTAAGGATTTGATGGTCTGAGATCATACAGGGGGTCATTTGGGGGTTACTAATTTTGCATACTATTGTATGCAAAATAACCGAACCAAAAATTGTTCGCCACCCACCATAATGGGTAATAATTTGATATCTTATATTTCCCTTCAAGAAGTGGTCATCCCAGGTAAAAAAATTCGAAATCAAGTATTATAACAGTGTTTTATTAGCTGAACACTTATTAATTCAATCAACGGCAACACCACTGAATTACCGAATTGTCTGTATGCCTGATTGTCTGATACAGGAATCTTGAAATTGTCGGGGAATCCTTGCAGTCTCGCACATTCCCTGGGTGTTAACCGTCTCGGGTTTCCGGATTTCAATGGAATCAGAATTTCAGATCCATCCTTGTAGTACCTCGCACTCAAAGTTCTGGATATTCCGTCAAGGTCAGTTAAACCATATCCGAATCCGTTTCCCTTGACTTTGTGTTTCGCGGCATAATTTTGCAGATAATTCCACAGGCTGTCTGAGAGAATATATTTTGGATCAGGCTTTTCTTCGAGAATATCCTTGATCTTCTTGTTTGCGACAGGAAGCAGGGGAAACTCAAAACTAAAATCCTCAGGATAGAAGTCGCGATTGAATCCGGCAATCAAAATTCTCTCACGATGCTGTGGTACGAAATGTTTTCCATCCAGAACACGATGGAATATTTTATAACCCAGTTCTTCAAGAGTGTGGGAGATCACCTGAAAGGTTCTCTTCTTATCGTGGCTCAGAAGATTCTTCACGTTTTCAAGCAGGAACATCCGTGGTCTTTTTTCCTGCAAAATTCTGGCAATATCGAAGAAAAGTGTACCTTGTGTTTCATCCAGAAATCCGTGGCTTCTTCCAAGACTGTTCTTTTTTGAAACCCCTGCAATTGAAAAAGGCTGACACGGAAATCCGGCGGTTAAAATATCATGGTCAGGGATGTTCTTCTCATCAATTTTTGTGATGTCCCCGTATGGTATATCCCCGAAATTCTCCTTGTAGGTGAGTTGCGAAAATTTATCCCACTCCGAACTAAAGACACACTTGCCTCCCTGATTCTGGAATGCAATTCTGAATCCACCGATACCGGCAAAGAGATCTATAAAAGTAAATCCTGGGTTATCAGGTTCCGGGAATGGCACGGGTGTAACCGCGTCAAAAAGTGTTTCATAGTCTTGTACCGGTTCTTTTACAATTTGGACCGGTAGATCATCTTCATGAAGAACAGCGGATTTTCGTTTTGTCACTTTGCGCCTCCAACCGAAGTGGTCTCCGCTTGAAGTTTGTTTCCGGTGTGGTTACTGGTTATACGCCTCACCCGCTTTCCATTGAGAACAGAATAGTCTGCTTTAACCGTGAGCAGATCGTCATAACTCACACCTAATGCAGTTGCGATTTTTTCAAGCGAGATGATGGTTGCGGTTCTTTCAGCCCTTTCAATTAATCCGATATACGTGCGGTGTAAACCAGATCTAAATCCGAGTTCTTCCTGTGAGATGTTTTGTAGTTTTCTATAGTAGCGGATGTTCTTAGAGAATGTTTGGAGTACTTGAAGTTCGGAAGTCAATTGGAGCCTGTCGGTTAACAATTTCACATACGATCGTATGCAAAGTTACCAGTTGCACAAGAGGCTTACGACAGATCATTGTATGCAATAACCACCCACCACAGTGGGTAATTACTCAGAAGAAATTAAGAAGAGGAAAAGGTAACCCTACCCCACCAAACCGTCAATAACCCCATCCAGACCGAAGATCTGATCCTCTCTTAAAGCCTGGGAGTAGCCCTGGGCGAGGAGTCTGAGGTTGCCTTCGGATGAGGCGGAGCGTTTATCATCGGGGTGGTTGAGTACGAGGAGTTTGCGGTTGTGGAGCCGGGCGAATCCGGCGGTGTACATGGTGCCGCTTTTGAGGTCGGACTCGATCACGAGGGTGGCGAGGGATGCGCCCGTCTGGAGGCGGTTGCGTCTTTTGAAGTGGGCGGGGTGCAATTTTGAGCCGAGGGGGTACTCGGTGGCGAGGCACCCTCCCGTTTCTGTGATCTCGAGGGCGAGGTCGGTGTTCCCGGGGGGATAGACTGTCTGAAGTCCGTGTGCGACGAAGGCGACGGTTTTGCCCCGACCGGATATGGAGCCTTTATGCGCGGAGGTGTCGCATCCCCGGGCCAGGCCGCTTACAACCGTAAAACCGGCACGGGCAAGCACTTCACCTGCTGCAAATGCCATTTCGAGACCGTAATCTGTAGGTTCGCGAGTGCCAACTACAGCCACGCAGGGGAAGCGGTTGAGCACGGAAATATCCCCGAGGTAATAAAGCAACAATGGGGGATCAGGGATATCCCGGAGGAGAGCGGGGTAATCGTCATCCCATATCGCGGAGATTCCCACACCTTTCGCGAGGTGTTCATCGCAGAGGGTACGGACGTGGTCATACGCCTTCCTGATCCCCGCGGTTGTGATCAGAAAAAGGGGATCGATCTCGAGGATCGCCCTCTTTAAAGCAGCCGCATCAGAAGCCTCAACAGCACGTTCGGAGAGAGCCACGCGCACCTTCTTCTCAGGAGAGAGTCCTTCAAGCCCCGCCAAAGCGAGCATCAATGGGTAGTCGGTCATAATTCGGTAATAAATTCAAAAAAATGCATAACAAGTGCTTTGTGGTGAATTCAAAATCTATTTGACTTCACATTTCACTCCACACTCTACACTCCACACTACACCCCTCCACACTTCTTAACATACATCTCTGTATCAAACTTCCTTTTACACCCGTTATAGTTCATGAATCGTATCTTGCCGAAGACGGGGCGTTCGGTCCAGGCGCGGTCGTGGATGCCGCCGATCGACCATGCAACTCCGGTGTAGCCGTTGGGGTCGCGACCGTCGAGGCTGTATTTGTCGTTAAGGTGGATGGCTATCCGCATTGCTTCCTCGGGGCTTTCCGACCACTCAAGTATCTTTTTAGCCCAGTACATCCTCATGTAGCCGTGCATTTTTCCTTTTTTCACCATTTCAAGCTGAGCGGCGTTCCAGAGGTCTTCGTGGGTGGCGGCAGCTTCAAACTGCTCGAGGGTATAGATGTACTCCCGCCTGTCTTCACGGTGAAGGTTAAGGGTGAGCTTTGCCCAGTCTTTCAGGCCATCGAATGAGTCATACTTTGGATTGAAGTAGCAGAAATTATCCGCCAGCTCTCGCCTTACGATCAGCTCCTCGAGGAAGGCATCCTTCGCTTCAACATTTTTCACGCGGAGGAATGCTTCATGAGCGACGCGCTGTGGGGATATCTGTCCGAAATGAAGATATGGTGAAAGATCCGACTGAAATTCTTCTGTTGGATCGTTCCTTAAGTCATTATAGTGATCTATCTTTTTCATCAGGAAGGTCTGCATCACCCTCTCGGCGGCGGCGGAGCCGGGCATGAAGGCGGCAACCTCTTTAACCTCGCGGTTGATGTTCAGCGTGGCATTCAGTGCGTCCCAGTCAACCCGTTCGGTGTAATGCTCCTTCACAACGGGCTCTTCAAGGTTTGGGAAATCAGTCAACAATTCGGGCAGAAGCCTGTGAATTTTCGGCCGGATCGTGTAAGCACCAAACTCCTCCTTGTCAGTAACATGGAGCGCGGGCACCACATTATGCGCGTCAACCTCATAAAACGGAATGGTTATCCCCTTCGCCACATCCCGCTTCCAGATCCGTTTTATACGTAGCGGATCAAAATCAGAGACCAGAACAGATGCCTTCACATCCTTTAAAAACCTTGGAAGTGTCGCCGCGGGATCACCGGGGAGGATGGCAAAAGGAATCATGAACGCCCTGAGTTTAAGCTCCACTTCATGCAGCCCCTTCAGCATGAAGCCGTACTGCCGCTCTGTTGCCTCAAGAAAATCGGGCACGAGTGTAAAAACCACCATCAGCGGCAGCTGCCGCTTGTTCGCCGTCTGAAGCGCGAAGAGGAGCGCCCAATTGTCCTCGGCCCTTTGGTCGCGGCTCATCCAGTAAACAACCACCCCGTTCCTGTTACTCCCCTCTTGAAGAAGTCTCACCCTTCTCGGATCAACTACAATCTGTCTGTGCATCATGATCTCCCGGAACCGCGGTTCCGCCGTCTAAACTATTTTCAGTAAATTTGATTTTATCTTTCATAAAATTCCCCTAAAATGCAACACTTTGAAGATAACTTTTGGCACTACCAAAATAACAAACTCTACTGTGAAAACACACCCGTTGAAGAAATAATTTCAGCAGAAGGCACCCCGGCATACATTTACAGCAAAGCATCTCTAATAAAGAGGTGCCGCGAGTTCACTGCCGCGTTCAAGGATGTACCCCACAAGGTATTCTATGCCGTTAAAGCGAACTCGAACCTTAATGTGATCAGGATAATCTATAATGAAGGCTTCGGCCTCGATGTAAACTCGGGCGGCGAGTTCTACCGTGCCATCAAGGCAGGTGCCTCCCCCTCGAGAATGATAATGACAGGCGTGGCAAAAACAGAGGATGAGATACGCCTCGCCGTTGAAAATGAAGTGCTGATGATAAAGTCAGAGTCGCGCGATGAAGTGGAACAGATCAACAGAATTGCAGGCGAACTCGGAAAAACAGCCCGGGTTGCCCTCCGCGTTAACCCCGATATCGTGGTGCAGACCCACCCAAACATCTCGACCGCCAAAAGCGGCGTGAAGTTTGGAATCGACCCTGAACCTGCAATGAAGATATACCTCGATCACGCGAATTACAAAAACATCGAATTCACGGGCATAGATGTCCACCTCGGTTCACAGATACTCTCTTTCGATCCCTACTTCGTTACCCTGATGAAGCTTCACACCTTCTTGAGTAAACTTGCAGATAACGGCGTGCGCCTGAAGCATATCGATCTTGGCGGAGGCTTCGGCTCCCCCTATCATGGTGGCGATGTTTTTAAGATCAAAGAGTTCGGCCAGCAGGCGGCACCACTTCTGAACGAATTCGGGTGCGAGATTTTCTTCGAGCCGGGCAGGTTCATTACCGCGAACTGCGGGGCGATAATAAGCCGTGTGCTTTATACAAAAGAGAGCGGCATTAAAAGCATCCTCCTGCTCGATGCATCGATGACGGAAATAATGCGTCCGATACTCTACCAGAGCTATCACGGAATCCTCCCCGTCACGCTGCACAGCGACCGCGCGACCGTCGATTACGATGTCGTGGGTCCCGTTTGCGAGTCGAGCGACTACCTCGCCCGCGGCCGCGAGCTGCAGGAAGCCCGTTCAGGCGACCTGATGGCGATAATGTCGGCCGGCGCATACGCCTCGGTGATGTCGTCGAACTACAATGTCCGCCGCAAGCCACCCGAGATAATAGTTGACGGCAACTGCTGGCATGTAACCCGGAGCCGCGAGAGCTACGATTACCTCCTCCACGATGAGAGGATAATTGATGACTTGGTTGAAGCACCAAAAAACGGTTAATTGCAATTTATAAATGAACCATTACGGAGAATCATGAAAAAGACACTGTTCTTTATGGTAATAGTAGCAGCCGCCCTCACAACCCAGGGGTGCCTGCTTGTTGAAAAGATGAAATATGAGATAACAATAAGCGACAATTCGGATACCTCCGGCTCTGCCACCCTCTACGCTGAAGGGATCTACTCCGACGCCACAGGAAAAAAAGAGCTCGATCAGGATACCACTATTCTCTGGGATATCTACTTCCAGCGCGATGAGTTCCTCGGCTATATGGCCGAAACAGGAAGAAGAGTGCTCGGTACCTCCCTCGACGTAGAAAAGAAAAAACTCGTTGGCCGCGTCGACTTCGCATTTAACTCAATCCGCAATGTGGAAGCCATCCAGTTCGACGGCGAGTACTACTACTACACCAACATGAACAAAGATTCCATCGGCGCCACCAACGGCACCCTGATCAAAAAACCTGAATACAACCGGATCATCTGGCCTAAAGATGTTAAAAAACTCGAATTCGAACTTATCAGCAATAAACCGCAAAACAAGAGGGATCTGGTTAAGATGTTTAGGGAAAAGGTTAAGTAGTTATTAGCTATTAGCGGTGAATAGTTTTCGGTTATCTCCTATTAGTTATTAGCTATAGCTATTTTCGAAAATCGGCAGTGCAAATTTTATAGACAGGATCCAAGTATGGGAATAACCTTTAACATAATTCCAAAACTTTTAATGCAAGTAGCTAATAACTAATAGTTAATAGCTAATAACTCAAAGTAGCTAATAACTCAAAGTAGCTCATCACTAAACAATGATGTACGTCCAGCTATCCTTCCCCCTCCCCATGGACCAACTCTTCACCTATTCGGTGCCGGCGGAGCTGTATGATGTGGTGGCGGTGGGTAAAAGGGCGGTGGCACCGTTCGGACAGAGGATGCTGACGGGGTTTATTGTTGAGATATCGGATACACCCCCGTTTGAAGATCTGAGCAAGGTTAAAAGGTTGATTAAGGTGCTCGACAGGCACCCGGTGTTCGATGAGAAAAAGCTGAAATTCTTTAAATGGCTCTCTTCATTTTACATGAGCTCGCTCGGTGAGGCTTTGAAACTTACCGACCCCTACGGCACTTCGGTTCAATCGGAGAAAACAGTTTACTCCGACCGTGAGACGATCGAGCGATTCATTTCACACGAAAAGCTCAAACACACCACCCGTTACAAGGTTATGGAGCTCTTCCTTCAAAAGGAGCGGTACACCCTCAAACAGCTTCAGAATCTTACAGGGGTTAAAGGCATCCTTACCCCACTGAAAAAGATGGAGCAGGAGGGGATAGTTACAATCGACGAGGGATTGAGCAAACCGAGGGTCCGCGCAAAAACCGAAAGGTTCGTTAAACTCGCCAAACCCCTCGAAGAGATCTATTCAGCAATCCCCGAGATCGAAAGAAGATCGCCCAAACAGGTTACCATTCTCCTGAAACTGGCATCATTCAGAACACGGGAAGCCCCCGCCGCGAAACTTCTAAAGGTGGTTGCCGGATCATCAAGTTCTCTAAACGGACTGGTGGATAAGGGCCTGATCGAAATTTACGAAAAAAGCGTTGACCGCGTTTACCGCGAAACCTACACCGAGGAAGTGAAGAACTTCCAACTCACTGATGCCCAGGTAAAAGTGATCGATAAGGTTACGCCCCACATCGTTGCGCGTAGCTTCAAGCCATTCCTCCTTCACGGCGTTACAGGAAGCGGCAAAACACAGGTTTACATCGAGCTGATCAAAAAGGCGATCTCGAAGGGTGAGAGCGTGTTGCTCTTGGTCCCGGAGATATCACTCACTCCACAGATGACCACCCGGCTGGTTCAGAATTTCGGTGAGAAAGTGGCGGTAATACACAGCCGCGTCTCACCCGGTGAACGGCACGATGCCTGGATGAGGATCGCCTCGGGCACTTGCAAGGTTGTTACGGGTGCCCGCTCGGCTCTGTTCGCACCGCTGAAGGATATCGGACTGATAATCATCGACGAAGAGCACGACTCCTCATATAAACAGGAAGAGATCCCCCCGAAGTATCACGCGCGCGATGCCGCAGTGGTGCTCGCCAAGGAGATGAACTGCCCCGTACTGATGGGCTCTGCCACCCCTTCATTAGAGTCGATGCACAACGCCAGGAGCGGTAAATACACCCTGCTCGAGCTTCCCGAACGGGTTGACGGGGCAACACTTCCCACAATAAACCTTATAAATACCACGGAAATGAAGAAAAAGGGGGAGATGGAGAACGTCTTCGCGAAACCCCTTCTGACGAAGATCGACGAGCGGATAAAGAAAGGGGAGGGGGTGATCCTCCTGCAGAACCGACGCGGATTCGCCACTCAGGTCTATTGTGTAGAGTGTGGACACATGGAGAAGTGCGACAACTGCTCGGTCGGCATGATCTACCACATCAAAACCAATAATATGAAGTGTCACTACTGCAACCTGACGAAGCCGATGCCCAAGGCCTGCTCGCAGTGCGGTTCAAGAAATGTGAAACTGTTCGGAACGGGTACCGAAAGGGTTGAGGATGAACTCGCTTTTTACTTCCCGGAGGCACGGATCGAGAGGATTGACTCCGACACCATTTCCGAAAAAGGGAAGCTTGGCGATACACTTAACAAGTTCAGGGATGGCGAGATCGATATTCTGGTGGGGACTCAAATGGTGGCAAAGGGCCTCGATTTCCCACGCGTTACCCTCGTAGGGGTTATCTCCGCGGAAGCATCACTCTGGATGCCTGATTTCCGCGCCGAGGAGCGGACATTCCAGATGCTCACTCAGGTGAGCGGCCGCGCCGGCAGAAGCATACTTCCGGGTGAAGTGGTCATCCAAACTTACGACTCGAACCACCCCCTCCTGAAATTCGTGCTCAACGGCGACTATCACGGCTTCTTCTCGCGCGACCTCCAAAGCCGCGAGTTCAGGCTCTATCCCCCGTTTGCCAATTTATGCCTCGCCGAAACCAAGGATAAAGACCCCCGCAAGGCCTCCGAGGCACTGATCGACCTTTACAAAGAGATGTTCAACCACAACCGCACGGTAACGGTCCTCCCGCCCGCGGCGGCTGTCATCGCCAAACTGAAGAACGAGTTCCGCTTCCAGATGCTCATCAAAACCTCACGCAAGGCCGATCCGGCAGCATCCATCCTCCGCGAAACCATCTCCCGCGCCCTCGACGTCTGGAAGAAAACCGGCAAGCACCGCGATATCAGAATAGTCTTCGATATGAACCCCTATTCAGTGGTTTGAGGCTCCCGGGCCCTACTTCCTTCTTATCCCGTGCATTACATTTCTTAGCGCCGACATATTGTTGGCTACAATTCCGCCGATGCCGTCGATCTCTTTTTTATAGCCGTAAACCGACTGTCCGCCGAAGATTATTTTGATTGTTTTCGGGACGAGGATGCCAAGTTTTTGTATATCCGATGAAAGGTGGGAGTCATCATCGGGGTAAACGATGCTCAGGGCGATCGCGCGGGCATTTACACGGAGCGCGGCCGCGGCAATATCTTCAGCGGGGAGGTTACTCCCGAGGAAAACGGTTTTCCACCCTTCCGACGCGGCTGTAATGGTGATCATGTGCGCGCCAAGGTCGTGCAGTTGGTTAAGGGGTGAGGCTATTACCATGGTCGGCGCGGCAGAGTGAGGCGCGTAGGCCGACTGCACGCCACGGAGGAATTTCTTAACCGTCTCGGTCGCAAGGTGTTCATGCGCGGGTCTCATCTTTCCGACCCTCCAAAGGTCACCCGACCGGTGCATGAGCGGCGTGATAACCTTGTCGAACATTTCAGGTACTGTGAACTGTAGCGACGACCTTACCAGCTCGGTCTCCAGTTTTTGCGAATCATACTCCTCTATCGCCTTCAGGCATCGGGCGATCAGGTCACCCTCGTTCTTCGGCTCAAGAGTCGGGATGTGGTGCAGATGCTCGGGCTGTCCAAGCATTTCGCGCAGACGGGAGATCGAGAGAGCGGCAACATTTCCGATCGAATAACCCTTCGAAGTCAGAAGTTTGAGCAATTTCAGTTTTTCCACCGACTCCTCGGTGTAAACCCGGCGGTTCGAGGCCGTCCGTGCCGGCTCGATCGCCTTGTATCTCTTCTCCCACGCTCTTATCAGGTGTGAAGTGAGGCCTGTAAGTTTCGCGACAACATTTATCGGATATTCAACAAATTCTTTCATATCCTCAAAAATACAACTTAATCGAGGGATAATCAAGCTTTGTTTACTTTTTGTCAAATTTTTTCCGTGGGTTGGAACTTTTCTTTACAGCCCCCTTGTTACTATTTCAGTTACTTCTATTAGTGTTGATTAAGTAATCTCTCCCGATGCTCCGGCACATGCACAGTTGTTGTGATTATATTGTGAATGAATGAAATGAATGAGTTGATATGAGCCGGAGTATCACTTTTTTGATGGCTCCAAATGAAATGAATGGTTAAAAAGGCCGCCCCTCTCGAGGCAGCCTTTCTAATTTTTAAAGATAGTATTCAGGATTATCGGGCCGGTTGAATAACGAGCCGGCGCTTATGGCGAAGATGAACCCGATGATCATAATTACAATAGTAACGATGATGAGGATCTTGGTCCATTTGAAGTAGCCTCCCAGACTCTCGAGGGCGAGGTATTCTTCCCTCTCATCGCCGAAGGCGGCATAGTTCTTGAACCTCTCGCCTGCCTCCCTGGCTTTCATTCCTGAAAGGATCATGAAGATGCCGTTAACCAGACCGGAGATTGTCAGGATGTTTATCACACCGATAATGATATTGAGGATACCGACAAATTTGGCATCCCCGCCGAGCTTTCCGGCAACACTTTTTTCAAAATAGTTATTGCGGTCTTCCATATCAGTGTACCCTCCCGCCGCCGACAAATGCCGTGATAAGCGCCATAATTACTGTAAACATAAAGATGATCGCGAGAACCGCAACCACGATGCCAATGATGGTGAGTATTTTAATTATGTTGAAGTGCTTCCCGAAGTTCTCATACGCCATTATCTTGTCGTTGATATCATCGGAAGAAATGTACCTTTCGAGCTGGTTCCCACCCTCTTTCGCGCGTATCCCGGCGAAGATATAGGGAATTCCAAATGGCAGGCCAATGATCGAGAGGCAGATCAGCGCCCCCATGATCATCATGAACAGCCCCACGAACTTTGAGTCAGAGGCGAGTTTCGACAGCATGTCGTTAACAATGTAATCTCTTTGCATAAAACATCCTCAATAATTGGAAAGGATATGTAGCCGTTGACCTGCCTTCAAACTCCGGCAAATCCACGAATCAATTTCCAAATATTTCAGGAGAATTCCAACAAGAGAATATCAAACCGCAAAGTCCGCAATTTAAAACCGCAGAGCCCGCAAAGTCCGCAGAGGGGGAAAGTAAAAGTTACACGGATTAACAGGATTTAACACAGATTTCACAGATATTTAAAAATCCGTGGAATCCGTGCATAATCCGTGAAATCCGTGTAACCTTTAAAACTCTCTCTTAACCGATTATGTCTTTACCCAAATACGGTCTCAGGGCTTCGGGAACATTGATCTTGCCGTCGGGACGGAGGTTGTTCTCGAGGAGGGAGACCATCAGGCGGCTGGTGGCGAGACCGGAGCCGTTCAGGGTGTGAAGGAAAGCGGTCTTTTTATCTTCGGCGCGGCGGTATTTGATGTTGGCGCGCCTTGCCTGGAAGTCTTCGAAGTTGCTGCATGATGAAGCCTCGAGCCACCTTTTTTCGGCGGGCGACCAGACCTCGATATCGTAACACTTCGCTGCCGAGAAGCTGAGATCACCCGTGCAGAGCATCAGCACGCGGTAGGGGATATTCAGCGCTTTAAGAATGTCTTCGGCGTCGTTGACAAGTTTTTCAAGCTCATCATACGAAGTGGAGGGTTCAACGAACTTCACCATTTCAACTTTATTGAACTGGTGCACTCTCAGAAAGCCTTTCGATTCGCGACCGTATGATCCCGCCTCGCGTCTGAAACAGGGGGAGTAACCGCAAAGTTTAAGTGGGAGGAGCGATTCTTCCAGCACTTCACCACGGTAGATATTGGTGATCGGCACTTCAGCCGTGGGGATCAGGAAGAGGCCGTCCCTCTCGCAGGTGTACATGTCGTCTTCCATTTTGGGGATCTGACCTGTACCTTTCATCGAGTCACGGTTTACTATGAAGGGGG
>JAEYUD010000039.1 GCA_023433685.1 Bacteroidota bacterium | reverse complement strand
GTTTAGGACCAAAGATTCGGCCGCCACCCACCCAAAGGGGTGATCTGGTTGTACCGGCACGAGCTCCGCCTCTTCCTTTTTGTCTCCATGGCTTTTTGCCACCGCCTCTGATCTCACCTCTCTCTTTGCTCTTGTGAGTACCTTGCCTCTGATTGGCAAGATAAACCTTCGAAGCGAGGTAAAGAACGTGATGATTGGGTTCTACCGAGAAAACACCATCATTCAATTCAACCTGTCCGGAGACTGTACCGTCTGTTTTATAAACATCGACTAACATTTCTAACCTGAACTATTTTTTGTATAACTCTACAATTGAATTTATGGCACCCGGAACAGCGCCCTTAACTAAAATTATGTTCTTCTCTTCAACGATCTTGATAACCTGAAGGTTTCTCACGGTAACGTTGTCGTGACCGGTTCTTCCTGCCATCCTTTGGCCGGGGAAAACCCTTGACGGGTAGGATGACGCACCGATTGAACCGGGTGCTCTTAATCTGTCGGACTGACCATGTGTAGTGCCGCCGACTCCGCCGAAACCGTGCCTTCTCATGACGCCCTGGAATCCTTTACCTTTACTCTTGCCGGAGACTTTGATTTTCTCTCCAACTGTAAAGATACCGATACCAATGGTGTCACCGATTTTATACTCTGCCACGGAATCTACGCGGAATTCTTTCAAATGCCTGACCGGTGTGATGTTATTTTTCTTAAAATGTCCAATAACCGGTTTTGTCAGGCTTTTTTCTTTCACAGAACCGAAACCGAGTTGAATGGCAGTATAGCCGTTCTTTTCACCGGTTTTAACATCGGTTACTGTGCATGGGCCTGCCTCGATGATCGTAACAGGGATCCTGTTTCCGTTTTCATCAAATATGGCAGACATTCCAATTTTTTTACCAAGTATTCCTAACATATATTCTCCGCAATCCCTTAGAGTTTGATCTCTATGTCAACTCCGGCAGGGATATCTAGTTTACCTAAAGAATCGATTGTTTTTGCGCTTGAATTGTGTATATCTATAATTCTCTTATGAGTACGGGTCTCAAACTGCTCGCGTGATTTCTTGTCTACGTGTGGCGACCTTAATACCGTGTAAATGGTTTTGCGTGTCGGCAACGGTATAGGACCGGAAACGGACGCTCCCGTACTTTTAACAGTTTTAATAATTTTTTCGGTCGATTTATCTATAAGTATATGATCGTAAGATTTTAACTTAATTCTAATTTTCTTCCCGGCCACTTTAGTTTCCTTCTTTTTAAGACACGAAACGGGAGGGATACCCTCCCGTTCTGTGTTAGATTAAGATTCTCTTATTCGATGATCTTGGTTACTGTTCCGGCACCCACGGTTCTGCCACCCTCACGGATAGCGAAACGGAGACCTTCTTCCATGGCGATCTCGGAGATCAACTTTACTCTCATTGATCTGTTGTCACCTGGCATAACGATATCATCCGCGTTTTCAAGTGTAACTACACCGGTAACGTCAGTTGTTCTGAAATAGAACTGAGGTCTGTAACCGTTTGAGAATGGTTTGTGACGGCCACCTTCTTCTTTTGAAAGAACGTAAACCTGGCAATCGAATTCAGTGTGAGGAGTGATGGAACCCGGTTTGGCAAGTACCATGCCTCTTTCGATCTCATTCTTGTCAACACCACGCATCAGGATACCGGCGTTGTCACCAGCCTGTGCTTTGTCGAGTTCTTTTCTGAACATTTCGATACCGGTGATAACGGTTTTCTTGTGCTGGCCAAGACCAACGAGTTCAACTTCTTTACCGAGCTCGATCTCGCCTCTTTCAACTCTACCTGTAGCAACAGTTCCACGACCTGTGATCGAGAAAACGTCTTCAACCGGCATAAGGAATGGCTTGTCGATGCTTCTTTCAGGAAGAAGTACCCAGTTATCAACTGCATCCATAAGATCCCAGATGCACTGGTATCTTGGATCGTCAGTTGGGGCGGCGCCGGCACCGGCTTCAAGAGCGTTAAGTGCTGAGCCTCTAACAATCGGTGTGTCAGCTGAGAATTCGTTCTTCTCGAGAATTTCTCTGAGTTCCATCTCTACGAGCTCAAGAAGTTCTTCGTCTTCCATCATGTCAACTTTGTTGAGGAAAACCACCATACGGGGTACACCTACCTGGCGTGCAAGAAGGATGTGCTCTCTGGTCTGGGGCATCGGACCGTCAGTTGCAGCTACTACGAGGATGGCACCGTCCATCTGGGCAGCACCGGTGATCATGTTCTTTACATAATCCGCGTGACCCGGACAGTCAACGTGCGCGTAGTGTCTGTTAGCGGTTGAATACTCAACGTGAGCTGTCGCGATTGTTATACCGCGTGCTTTTTCTTCCGGGGCGTTGTCGATCGAGTCAAAAGTTCTGACCGCTGACAGACCCTTGTGGGCTAATGCCATGGTAATGGCGGCTGTTAAGGTTGTTTTACCGTGGTCAACGTGACCGATGGTACCAATATTGACGTGGGGTTTAGACCTGTCAAATTTTTCTTTGGCCATCTGCTTATCTCCTGTTAATTTTCTGCTTGGTTAAATTGTCAGACAGTTGTTGCTGATCTTCTACCGGAAGACTTTTCCGCTATTTCTTCAGCAATTGATTTCGGCACATCAGCATAGTGCGAGAACTGCATAGTGTAAATCGCGCGTCCCTGGGTCATCGACCTGAGAACAGTCGCGTAGCCGAACATTTCAGCAAGGGGTACCTTTGCTTTGATGACCTGGGCATCTTTTCTCGCGGAAAATCCTTCGATTCTGCCGCGTCTCGAGTTAAGGTCACCCATAACATCTCCAAGATATTCTTCAGGAGATACCACTTCCACTGCAACTATTGGCTCCAATATCACCGGTTTAGCTTTTTTGGCGGCTACCTGGAATCCCATCGAGCCAGCTACCTTAAACGATATTTCATCGGAGTCGACATCATGGTAAGAACCGTCGAAGAGTCTTACTTTAATATCAACCATTGGATATCCGGCAACAACACCATTACGCATTGCTTCCTGAACACCTGCTGATACAGCCGGTATATACTCTTTCGGTACAACACCACCAACGATGCCATTAATAAATTCGAAACCTTTTCCGGGTTCGTTCGGGCTGACTTCAAGCCATACATGACCGAATTTACCGCGACCGCCGGACTGTTTAACGAACTTGCCTTCGGCTTCCACACTTTCTGTAATTGTTTCTCTGTAAGCAACCTGTGGTTTACCTACGTTTGCGTCAACTTTGAATTCTCTCCTTAGGCGGTCAACAATGATCTCAAGGTGAAGTTCACCCATACCGGCGATGATAGTCTGCGCGGTTTCTTCGTCAACATGCACTCTGAATGTCGGATCTTCATCCGCAAGCTTTGAGAGCGATTCAGAAAGTTTGTCCTGATCAGCTTTTGTCTTGGGCTCAATGGCGATCTGAATTACAGGCTCAGGGAACACCATTCTTTCAAGAACCACCGGTTCGTCTTCACTGCAAAGTGTGTCACCGGTTCTTGTAAACTTAAGACCTACTGCTGCTCCGATATCACCGGCCTTTACCTCGCTTATCTCTTCGCGATGGTTGGCGTGCATCTGCAACAAACGGCTGATTCTTTCTTTTTTACCGGAAACTGAATTGAACACGTAGGAACCCGCGTCAAGCTTGCCGGTATAAACTCTAAAGAATGTCAGTTTACCAACGTAAGGATCATTCATGATCTTGAACGCGAGAGCGGTAAACTTCTCATCTTCTGAAACTTTTCTTTCCACCTGATCATTGATGCCGATGTGGTGGGCTTCAATTTCCTTTGAATCCACCGGGGAAGGAAGGAACTCGATAACCGAGTCGAGGAGCATCTGGACGCCCTTGTTCTTGAAAGAGGCGCCGCAAAGAACAGGGATGATCACGTTATCGATCGTGGCTTTTCTAAGAACCACTCTGATCTCATCAGCGGTGATCTCTTCACCTTCGAGATACTTAACGAGAAGTGTATCATCTACATCAGAAACAGCTTCAAGCATTTCTGTTCTGTATTTCTGGGCTGTTTCCATGAGGTCTTTAGGAATTTCGATAACATCGAATTCTTTTCCCTGTGATTCTTCATGGTACATAATTGCTTTGAACTCGATCAAATCTATAACTCCTGCGAACATGTCACCGGCACCGATCGGAAGAGCGATGGGTATCGCGTTAGCTCCGAGGCGCTCGCGAATCATTTCGAGAGCATTATAGAAATCGGCGCCGATCCTGTCCATTTTATTAATGAACGCGATTCTTGGCACGCCATATTTGTCAGCCTGTCTCCAGACGGTTTCCGACTGGGGTTCAACGCCGCCAACGGCGCAGAAAAGGGCTATCGAGCCATCAAGCACTCTGAGCGATCTCTCAACTTCAACTGTGAAGTCAACGTGCCCGGGAGTGTCGATGATATTTATTTGATAATCTCTCCAATGGCAAGTGGTTGCAGCACTGGTAATGGTAATACCGCGCTCTTTTTCCTGCTCCATCCAATCCATGGTCGCTGCACCATCATGTACTTCACCGAGTCTGTGCAAACGGCCTGTGTAATACAGTATCCTCTCAGTCGTAGTGGTTTTTCCGGCGTCGATGTGCGCCATGATACCGATGTTACGAACTCTATCTATAGGTGTCTTTTTGCTCATTATCTGGTCTGTTTCTTAATAATCTTACCACTTGAAGTGAGCGAAAGCCTTATTGGCTTCAGCCATTCTATGGGTATCTTCTTTCTTTTTAACGGCGTTGCCCGAGTTGTTCGAGGCATCGATAAGCTCGTTGGCGAGTTTGTTTGCCATTGTTTTGTCTTTTCTGTCAGACGCGTATCTCTTCAGCCATCTGATAGCGAGTGCCATCCTTCTTTCAGGACGTACTTCCATCGGAACCTGATAAGTGGCACCACCGACTCTTCGGCTTCTCACTTCGATAACGGGCTGAACATTCTGGAGTGCTTTTTTGAAGATATCAATCGCGGGTTTAGTGGTTTTTTCCTCTACAATTGTAAAGGCATCATAGACCACTGATCTTGCGGTCTCTTTTTGACCGTCTTCCATAATGGCGTTGATAAACTTAGCCAGCGAATAATCACCAAACCTGGGATCAGGCTTAATATATCTTTTTGGTGCTCTCTTTTTTCTCATATCTGCTTACTTGCCTTTTTGTTGTTTGGGCCTCTTGGCTCCGTATTTCGACCTTCCCTGTTTCCTGTCAGTTACACCATTGGAATCGAGTGTTCCTCTAATGATGTGGTACCTGACGCCCGGAAGATCTTTCACCCTGCCACCTCTGATCAGAACGATCGAGTGTTCTTGCAGGTTGTGTCCCTCACCCGGGATATACGCGGTAACTTCGATATGGTTTGTTAATCTTACTCTTGCAACTTTTCTTAACGCTGAGTTTGGTTTCTTCGGAGTTGTAGTGTAAACTCTGGTGCAAACTCCTCTTTTCTGAGGACAGGCAGACAAGGCCGGTGCTTTGTTTTTCGAAAGCACAACGGTGCGTCCTTTTCTTACCAACTGATTGATTGTAGGCAAAATGAACTCCTGATTTTGTCCAAAACTTAAAAAAATTCAGACTTCAAATATAGGATAAAATAAATTAATTGTCAAGTTTTTTAACTTGACTTACAAAATAAACCTATCTATGGCCTCTGAATTGCTCAGAAGCAACACCCGCGATCCATTCCGCGGGGCATAAAAAAGGAGGGAGTCCCCGATCCATTCCGGGGACCCTTTAATAAAATGTCAGGCAGTTGTGGTGGATTCGGTCTCGACCTGTGTCGATTCCTCCATGGCCAGTTCATCCTCATCTTTAACAACGAGGGCACGGTATTTTCTAAGTCCCGTTCCGGCCGGTATAAGACGACCCATGACGACGTTTTCTTTCAGTCCTCTAAGTGTGTCTCTTTTTGCCTGTACGGCAGCATTCGCGAGTACCTTGGTGGTTTCCTGGAACGAAGCTGCTGAAATGAAGCTCTCAGTTTCGAGGGCGGCTCTGGTGATTCCGAGCAACATGTGATCGAAAGTCGCCTGCTCCGCGTCGCGGTACTGGATCTCCGCTTTACTTCTCTTTTTAAGTTCGAGGTTCAGCTCTGCAAGTTTTTTCCTTGAAACGAGCTGTCCCGGTTTAAGAATCGAGCCACCGGCGTCGGAAACGATAACCGACTCGATCATTCTCTCATTCTCTTCCATGAACTCTGCTTTATCCACGATATCCTCTTCGAGGAATCTGGTATCTCCCGGTTGTACAACCTTGATCTTCTGCAGCATCTGGCGAACTATCACTTCGATGTGCTTGTCGTTGATCTTTACACCCTGGAGGCGATAAACTTCCTGGATCTCGTTCACGAGGTACTCTTGTACCGCGTTTGTACCTTTGATCTTGAGGATGTCGTGTGGATCCACAGGTCCGTCGATGATCTTCTCACCGGCGGGTATTTCATCACCTTCCTGAACAAGCGTGTGCTTTGATACAGGAACTGAATATTTCTTCTCGTCTGATCCGTCGATCGCTGTAACGATGATCTCGCGGCTTCCCTTTTTCTTGCCACCAAAAGTAACGATACCTTCGATATCGGCAATAATTGCAGGATCCTGCGGGTTTCTCGCTTCGAAAAGCTCGGTAACCCTTGGGAGACCACCGGTGATGTCACGGGTTTTTGATGCCTGTTTGGCGATCTTCGCCAGAATTGTACCGGCCTGAATCTCCTGACCTTCTTCAACAGAGAGGAAGGCTTTCGCGGGGATGTTGAACGATCTCTTTTCACCCAACTCGTTTTCGATAACGATGGATGGTGAGAGGGTTTTGTCTTTAGGCTCGATAACAACTTTCTGCACGTGACCTGTCTGATCGTCAGTGATCTGCTCGTATGTGAATTTGTCGATAAGATCAACAAACTTCACTGTTCCGGTGATATCCGAAAGAATAAGAGCATTATATGGATCATGGTAGTAAAGTGGTTGTTTCTTCCTTACTTTCTGGCCTTCATCAACCAGCAGTTCAGCACCGTATGGAACATCGAACTTTCTGAGGAGGATTTCGTTGTTGTCAACTATTTCAACCACTCCGCGTCTTCCGGTGACCACTTTAACTTTTCCGAAAATTGAATCTTTTTCAACAAATGAAATTCTGTTGTATCTTACTATACCTTCAACCGGTGTATCAACCTGTGACTGGGTGGCGATACGCGCCGATGTACCACCAAGGTGGAACGTACGGAGTGTAAGCTGTGTACCCGGTTCACCAATCGACTGCGCGGCTATAACACCCACGGCTTCACCTATCTCAACGAGCTTGCCGTTGGTCAGGTTTCTGCCGTAGCAATTGGCGCACACACCATGCTTGGCTTCGCAAGTCAACACGGTTCTGATGTAAACCGAGTCAAGACCGGCATCTTCAATAACGGCGGCAACCTCTTCAGTGATCATCATACCGTTTTCGCAGATCAGTTCATCTGTTCTTGGATCGTAGATGTCGCCCTGGGCAACACGTCCAACAATTCTTTCTGTGAGCGGTTCACGCTCTTCACCGGCTTCTTTAAGAGCCGAGATCTCGATACCAAGGATGGTACCACAGTCGATCTGAGTAATGATAACGTCTTGAGCTACGTCAACGAGCCTTCTTGTAAGGTATCCCGCGTCCGCTGTTTTAAGAGCGGTATCTGCAAGACCCTTACGGGCACCGTGGGTCGAGATAAAGTACTCGAGTACGGAAAGCCCCTCTTTGAAGTTCGCGATGATCGGGTTTTCGATAATTTCACCCGCCTGACCGGTGAGTGATTTCTGCGGTTTCATCATGAGACCACGCATACCGGCGAGCTGGCGTACCTGTTCGGATGAACCTCTCGCGCCCGAGTCAACCATCATGTGGATCGGGTTGAAACCCTGGTTCGATTCTCTGAGTTTCTCCATGAGAACCTTGCCCACGTCGTTTGTGGCGTGTGTCCAGATATCGATGATCTTGTTGTATCTTTCAGTATCGGTGATAAAACCGTTTTCATGCTCGTTGAGCACCTGTTCAACCTTCTTGTTCGCTTCGTTGATGATCGACTCTTTTTCGGCAGGAACCACGAGGTCACTGAACGAAATTGAAAGACCACCCTGCATCGCGAATGAGAATCCGAGATCTTTCAGATCGTCAAGGAACTTGGCAGTAACTTTGTTGCCAAGTCTCATAAACATCAGGTTAACGAACGCGCCAAACGATTTCTTAACCAGAAGCTGGTTGTAGAAGCCCATCTCTTTTGGAACGATCTTGTTGAAGATAACGCGACCAACTGTGGTCTCGATCATCTTTCCGTCGATCCTTACCTTGATCTTGGCGTGAAGGCCAACAACCTTGTTGTTGTAAGCGATCACAACTTCTTCAGCGCATGAGAAAAGCATGCCTTCGCCAACGTCACCATCTCTTTTCTTTGTAAGATAGTAAACACCAAGAACGATATCCTGTGTCGGAACGACGATAGGACTTCCGTTCTGAGGCGAAAGGATGTTATGGCTCGAGAGCATCAAAAGCTGTGCTTCAAGTTTGGCTTCATCAGAAAGTGGAACGTGTACCGCCATCTGATCACCGTCAAAGTCGGCGTTGAACGCCGTACAAACCATCGGGTGAAGTCTGATAGCCTTCTCATCGATCAGTCTGGGCTGGAAAGCCTGGATACCAAGCCTGTGAAGTGTGGGCGCACGGTTGAGAAGCACTGGGTGCCCGTCGATGATCTTTTCGAGGATCTCCCAAATAATGGGGTCTTTCCTCTCAACCACCTTCTTGGCGCTTTTAACGGTTTTATTGTGACCTCTCTCTATCAGTTTTCTGATGATGAGAGGTTTAAAAAGTTCGTAAGCCATGTCTTTTGGAAGACCGCACTGATGAAGTTTCAGCTCGGGACCAACAACAATAACTGAACGGCCTGAGTAGTCAACACGTTTTCCGAGAAGGTTCTGGCGGAAACGTCCCTGTTTACCCTTCAGCATGTCGCTGAGTGATTTCAGAGGTCTGTTGTTATCGCTTCTGACCGCGGAACCGCGTCTTGAGTTGTCAAAAAGTGCATCAACTGCTTCCTGGAGCATTCTTTTCTCATTTCTGAGGATAACTTCAGGGGCTTTGATGTCGATGAGCCTTTTCAGACGGTTATTGCGGATGATCACCCTTCTGTAGAGATCGTTAAGATCTGAAGTGGCGAATCTTCCACCCTCAAGCGGAACGAGAGGACGAAGTTCAGGCGGAATAACAGGTATGTAATTAAGAACCATCCACTCGGGTTTGTTCTCAAGTTTGTCTTCCTTGGTTCTGAAAGCCTCGATCACCCTCAGCCTCTTAAGAAGGTCATCCTTCTTCTGCTGTGAGGTCTCTTTGTTCAGCTGTTCCTTCAGTTCATAAAACTTCTCTTCGATCTTAAGTTCTTTGAGAAGTTCTCTGATGGCTTCACCGCCAATTCTGGCGTAAAATTTGTTCGGGTCGTTATCGGCTAATTTGTCATTTCCCGGAGGAAGCGATTTCTGTATCTCCGAATACTGATCTTCAGTAATAAGGTCGTTCACCCTGAGACCTGTTGGTCCCGGGTTCATAACCACATACGACTCGTAATAAACTATTTTTTCAAGTTCTTTTGAGCTGAAGCCCAAAAGGTTGCCAATTTTCGAAGGCAGTGACTTAAAGAACCAGATGTGAACAACGGGTACCGCCAGGGCGATGTGTCCCATTCTTTCACGGCGCACGCTCTTCTGGGTAACTTCCACACCGCAACGGTCGCAGATTATACCTTTGTATCTGATCCTTTTGTATTTGCCGCAGTAGCATTCCCAGTCACGGGTAGGTCCAAATATCTTTTCACAGAAAAGCCCGTCTTTTTCAGGTCTGAACGATCTGTAATTGATAGTCTCGGGCTTTGTCACCTCGCCATGGGATCTGTCAAGTATATCATCCGGGCTAGCCAATGTAATAGTGATGGAGTTAACATCCTTTATCACATTTTCCGGTAATCTTAATGACATATAAAAAACTCCTTCCGGGTATCTGATTTCAAATTATTTAATTACTCAATCTCAACGTCAAGGCCAAGACCCTGAAGTTCTTTCATGAGTACATTAAATGCTTCGGGCACGTTCGGTTCCTGAATATTTTCACCTTTAACAATCGACTCGTAAACTTTCGTTCTGCCCGCGACGTCATCGGATTTAACTGTGAGTATCTCCTGAAGGATGTGCGATGCACCGTAAGCCTCAAGAGCCCACACTTCCATCTCTCCGAATCTCTGACCACCAAACTGCGCTTTACCGCCGAGTGGCTGCTGAGTAATGAGAGAGTATGGTCCGATCGACCTTGCATGGAGTTTATCGTCAACAAGGTGGCTCAGTTTAAGCATGTAGATGTAACCGCAAGTAACGTTCTGATCGAAGGCTTCGCCGGTACGACCATCAAACAAGTTGGTCTTACAGCCGGCAGGGAGACCTGCTTTCTGAAGATACGAGTCAACATCTTTCACTTCGGCACCGTCGAAGACCGGTGTGGCGAACTTAACTCCGAGCTTTTTACCAACCCAGCCAAGCGCTGTTTCATAGAGCTGACCGAGGTTCATACGAGAAGGCACACCGAGAGGATTGAGTATCATCTCAACCTGAGTGCCATCCGGGAGGAAAGGCATGTCTTCCTGTGGTACGACCTTGGCAACAACACCTTTGTTTCCGTGGCGTCCCGCCATTTTATCGCCCACTGATATCTTTCTTTTCTTCGCTACATAAACTTTCGCGAGCTGAATGATACCCGGAGGAAGCTCATCCCCAATCTGAATTTTCTGTTTCTCGCGTTTGTAATCTTCTTCGATATCAGCGAGTTTTCTGGTGTAATTCTTCATAAGAGCTTTAACGAACTCGTTTGCTCTTTCATCTTCGAACCAAGGGAACTTTTCATCAAGTTTTTCGATGGTCTCAACACCCTCGAGAACGGATGCATCTATCACGGTACCTGATTTGATAACTGTGATACCATGCTCGTCTTTAACACCGATGGTCTTTTTACCTTCACAAATTTTAGCGAGACGCTCGATCATCCTCTCACGAAGCGCGATCCTGTCTTTTGCTATCCTGATCTCAAGTTCTTCGTTCAGTTTTTTCTCAAGTTTCTTCGACTCGGCGTCTTTACGCCTGCGGCTGAAGAGCCTTGTTTTAATAACTGTTCCGCGAAGTCCCGGTGTTGCACGAAGTGAAGCATCTTTAACCTCGCCGGCCTTTTCGCCGAAGATCGCTCTTAGGAGTTTTTCTTCCGGTGTGGGGTCCGACTCCCCTTTCGGGGTGAGCTTACCGATCAGTATATCACTTTCCTTAACTTCAGCACCAATTCTGATGATTCCGTTTTCGTCAAGATTTCTAACTGTGTCTTCACTTACGTTTGGAATTTCGCGTGTAAGTTCTTCGTCACCTCTCTTGGTCTCGCGAACCTGAAGTTCGAACTCTTCGATGTGGATCGATGAGAAGACGTCATTCATAACGAGTTTCTCTGAGAGAATGATGGCATCCTCAAAGTTGTAACCCCTCCAGGGCATGAATGCCACGAGAATGTTACGGCCAAGAGCGAGTTCACCCTGATCGGTAGCGAAACCGTCAGCGAGCACATCACCCTTCTTCACCTTCTGTCCCATCTTTACGATTGGTCTTTGAGTGATGCTGGTCTCCTGGTTGGTACCGGAGAACTTTATAAGCTTGTAGGTAACTGTTTTTACTTCTTCAAATGCTGTAAGTGCTTCAAAGGAAAGGGGATCGATATTGTAGTCAACAACTATTTTTTCAGCATCAACAAAAATAACATCACCATCTTCTTCGGCAACAATTACAGAACGTGTATCTCTTGCGACCCTTCCTTCAAGACCGGTTCCAACGAGAGGGGCTTCCGGTTTGATGAGGGGAACTGCCTGACGCTGCATGTTCGAACCCATGAGCGCACGGTTGGCATCATCATGCTCGAGGAATGGTATAAGAGCGGCGGCGGCACTTACGATCTGCGCGGGCGCCACATCCATAAACTCAACTTCCTGAGGATGCACGATAGGGAAATCACCTTTTCTACGGCATTTTACCCTCTCTCTGATGAATCTGCCATTCTCGTCGATTGGGGCGTTAGCCTGTGCAATGGTGTACATGTCTTCCTGTTCAGCGGTAAGATAAACCACTTCACTGGTAACAACACCTTCTTTTACCACACGGTAAGGTGTCTCGAGAAAGCCGTATTTGTTAACTCTCGAAAATATCGTGAGTGAGGAAATAAGACCGATGTTCGGACCTTCAGGTGTTTCGATCGGGCAGAGACGGCCATAATGAGTGTAGTGAACGTCACGTACTTCGAAGCCTGCTCTCTCACGTGTAAGACCACCTGGTCCAAGGGCAGACATCCTTCTCTTGTGCGTAAGCTCTGAAAGAGGATTGGTCTGATCCATGAACTGTGAAAGCTGGTTGGTACCAAAGAACGAAGTGATAACGCTCGAGATGGTTCTTGCATTAACAAGTTCAACCGGAGCGAATCCTTCCGCGTCACGCATCGACATTCTGTCTTTAATTGTTCTTGCCATTCTGGCGAGACCCGTGTTGAACTGCTGCTGGAGCTGCTCGCCAACGGTTCTTACTCTTCTGTTTCCAAGGTGATCGATATCATCAGAAGCGGCATTTTCATCCTTCATTTTGATGATATATTTCATGATCTCGATAAAGTCGCGGATGTGAAGAACGGTGAGGTCATCAGGAATAATACCCTTGAGACTGAGCTTGTCATTCATTCTGTGTCTGCCCACTTCACCAAGATCGTATCTCTTGTCATTGAAGAAGGTTTTTTCGAGAAGTTGTGCTGCAG
This sequence comes from Bacteroidota bacterium, assembly GCA_023433685.1. Taxonomy (GTDB): domain Bacteria; phylum Bacteroidota; class Ignavibacteria; order Ignavibacteriales; family Ignavibacteriaceae; genus UTCHB3. Next base: position 9,057 of record JAEYUD010000039.1, on the reverse strand, counting down.
TATCGATATCGGGAGCTTCACCTGTTCTCAACTGTCTGTAAATAGAGAGAAGGGCTTCATCCTTGCTGTGGGTGGTGTCTTTCTCAAGAGTGTTGAGAATAAGATTCTGGTCAAGATTAAGATCAGTGCGGATCAGGTTGATCGACTCAACCCCTGATTCCCTGATCATCTTTACAGCCTCTTCATCAATAATATCGTTTCTGTTGAGGAAGATTTCACCGGTGTGAGTATCGAACACTTCAGTGGCCACTTTACGTGAAAGAAGTGTTTCCGGATCTGCTTCATTCAGATCGACGGTCTCATAAATCTCAAATATCTCTAAAATCTCATCATCTGTTTCATATCCAAGAGCTCTGAGGAGTGTGGTCGAAGGGAATTTCTTCCTCCGATCGATATAAACATTAAGTACGTAGTTGATATCTGTTGTAAACTCAACCCATGACCCCTTCAGAGGGATGATCCTTGCAGAATAAAGCGGGGTTCCGTTAGGGTGAACTGTCTGAGCGAAGGCAACGCCGGGCGAGCGGTGGAGCTGTGAAACAACCACACGTTCGGCACCGTTAATAATAAAGGTTGCCTGGTCTGTCATGAATGGAAGTGTACCCAGGTAAACCATCTGCTGCGCGGAGTTAACCCACTCGCCCGAGTCAGGGTCTTTTGAAGAGAGTGAAAGCTTCGCTTTAATGGTGGCTGAGTAAGTAAGGCCTTTTTCCCTGCACTCCTGGATCGAATATCTTGGCTTCTCTACATAATATTCGTCAAAGTCGAGGCGATACTTTGACTTATGAGAGTCCGGATTGTCGAGAATTGGGAAATTGCTTGTAAAAACCTGTTGAAGCCCTTTGTTTTCTCTCTCGTAGGGCGCGACATCCATCTGTAAAAAATCCAGAAACGACTCTTTCTGAACGCTCAGCAGATCCGGTATTTCCAGTACAGAGTTTATATTACCGAAGGTAATTCTGTTATTGTTCAATTGAATAACCTCAAAGTTTTTGTGTCAAATCTAACGCTTGCTATCCTGATCTGAACATAAATAATAAAAAGCGATAAGACGATGCATTATCGTCTTATCACTTAAAAACCGGGAGAAAATTAAAGTTTACCGTATGGATTACTTTAATTCTACCTTGGCACCAGCTTCTTCGAGCTCTTTTTTAACTTTTTCAGCTTCGTCTTTCGAAACCTGCTCTTTAACCGGCTTTGGAGCTGCTTCAACGAGATCTTTGGCTTCTTTCAGACCGAGACCAGTATGAGCTCTAACAACTTTGATAACGCCGATCTTGTTGGCTCCTGCTTCAGCAAGAATAACATCGAATTCGGTTTTTTCTTCTACAGGGGCAGCAGCTTCAGCAACACCGGCAACTGCACCAACTACTACAGGAGCAGCAGCGGTTACACCAAATTCATCTTCGAGTGCTTTCTTTAATTCAGCAGCTTCAACAAGGGTTAATCCTTTGATCAATTCTACTAACTGAGATACTTTCTCTGACATTTTTAGTTCTCCATTTTTAAATTTTTTGTTCTAATCAATTAAGCAGCTTTTTTCTTGGCTATTTCATCAATAACACTGACGAGGTCTCTCATCACTGCATTGAGTGCGCCAACGATACCGGAAGCAGGCGCGTTTATGCTGCCAAGAATACCTGCTATGATCTCTGCCTTGGTCGGCAGTTTTGCAAGTACATCCAACTGGTCGCCGGAATAGTACTGTGTCTCAATGTAACAAGCCTTTAAGCCAAATTTCTGAGTATCATCATTGAATTTCTTGATGATCTTAGCCGGTGCAACAGGGTTTTCGAATGTAAAAGCGAAACCTGTCATTCCCACCAGATTCTCAGCGAGTTTGGGATATTTGCCTGATTCAGCAAGGGCACGTTTAAACAAGGTGTTTTTGATAACCTTGTAAACAACGCCTTCTTTCCTGAACTCATTTCTGAGTTTGGAAATCTGAGCCACGTTAACTCCGGTGTAGTCAGTAAGATATATAGCGGTAGAATCGTTTAGAAGCTCGACGATCTCCGCAATGACTTCACCTTTTTGTTCTCTGTTCATTTAACTCCCGAATCAGTTCGTTAATACCTGTCGGTATAGAAGCAGTTTTGTTTGTTGTGCGTAATATCGTTAATTAAGTTCGTCTTTTACAATCTTAAGGCCGGGGCCCATTGTAGAAGAGAGGTAAACAGTTTTCATGTATGTACCCTTGGCGGTAGCCGGTTTCAGTTTGTTAACCTGACCGATGAGGGCCTTGGCATTCTCTTCAAGCTGTTCAGTGGTAAAATTAAGCTTACCAACCGCGGCATGAATGATACCCTGTTTGTTAACTCTGAAGTCGATCTTGCCAGCCTTAACCTCTTTAACGGCTTTCGATACATCCGGTGTAACGGTTCCGCTTTTTGGGTTGGGCATGAGGCCTTTAGGACCGAGTATCTTACCGAATTTACCGAGCTGACCCATTATGTCGGGTGTGGCAATAATTACATCAACGTCGGGTACATTTCCTTTTTCAATCTCGGAGAGATATTCCTGGAACCCGGCATATTCAGCACCGGCATCCAGAGCTTCCTGTATTTTGGCACCCTGGGTAACAACGAGAACTTTTACGCTCTTGCCTGTTCCGTGGGGAAGTGATACAGTACCTCTAACCATCTGGTCGGCATGCCTGGGGTCAACGCCAAGTCTGAGCGCGCACTCGAGGGATTCTGTGAACTTAACATTTGAAACTGATTTAAGTACTTCGATAGCCTGGGCTACCGTGTACTCTTTATTTGTGTCAACTTTTGCAAGTACCGCTTTGTAGCGTTTTGATATTTTCATCTTTCAGCCTCCCTTAACCTTCTACCGTGATACCCATTGAACGGGCAGTACCGGCAACCATTGAAACAGCAGCTTCAAGCGTGTTGGCATTAAGATCAGGCATTTTAAGCTGCGCGATCTCTTCAACCTGCTTGCGGGTAACTTTTGCAACCTTGGTTCTGTTTGGTTCGGCTGAACCTCCCTTTAAACCGGCTGCTTTAATAAGGAGAACGGCGGCGGGAGGGGTTTTGGTGATGAATGTAAATGATTTATCGGAGAACACGGTGATCACAACAGGTATGATCAGGCCGTCTTGTCCGGCTGTTCTGGCGTTAAACTGTTTACAAAACTCCATAATGTTCACGCCTTTTTGACCTAAAGCCGGCCCTACCGGGGGAGACGGGTTGGCTTTTCCGGCGGGAATCTGGAGTTTTATATATCCGGTGATCTTCTTTGCCATTTTGTAAACCTGTTAATAAATGAATTGTGAATTAATGTACAAGCTCTGCCTGTACAAAATCGATCTCCACGGGAGTCTTTCTTCCGAAGATCGAAACGAGAACTTTTATCTTCATTCTCTCTTCGTTTACTTCTTCTACAGTTCCCGAGAAGTTGTTGAACGGGCCATCAATAATTTTAACCGTGTCCCCCATTCTGAACACGGTGTCAAGTCTTTCTGAATCTTCTTCCTGTTTGATCCTTCCGACGATTCTTTTAACTTCATCATCGCGAAGCGGGGCGGGATTCTTTCCACCCAGGAAACCGATAACCGACTGGGTGTTATTTATAAAATCTTTAACCTGCGCGTCGAGGTCGACACAAATAAGAATATAGCCCGGCAAAAAGCTTCTTATCTTGCTTTTCTTTTTGCCGTCTTTAACCTCATAGATCTTCTCCTGAGGCAGAAGCACTTCTGATATCTTTTCGCCAAGTTTTGCGTTATCGCGGATACCAAGATCTATGAAACCTTTAACTTTGGCTTCATGACCGGCAAGCGTCTGCAAAACATACCATCTGTGTTCCATTATACTCCTTAATAAAGAAAACCGAAAAGGAAACTGATTCCTTTGTCGATAACGAAACAGAGAACGGCAAAAACGACGGAAGAAGCAATAACCACCTTGGTAGAACTTTTAAGTTCTTCCCTGTTAGGCCAGGTTACCTTCTTCATCTCCTTGACGATATCTTCGTAGAGTTTGATTATTTTTTGTTTCATTTGTGGACTCTCGGACTGTTTGGGCACGCTGGGAGGGAATCGAACCCCCAACCTGCGGTTTTGGAGACCGCTGCTCTGCCAGTTAAGCTACCAGCGTATTAGGAATTACTTAGTCTCTTTGTGTACTACCGGCTTATTGCACCAGCGGCAGTATTTCTTGTATTCTACTCTGGCGGGATGCTTACGCTTGTTCTTAGTAGTAGAGTAGTTTCTTCTCTTACACTCAGTACATTCCAGGGTAATTATGTCTCTCATGGCTCTACCTATTTAAAAAATTTGAGCTGACGACCGGGATTGAACCGGTGACCTCATCCTTACCAAGGATGTGCTCTACCAACTGAGCTACGTCAGCCTGACTAAACATAAAAAAAATGAAAGCAGCAAGTACCTGCTTTCATCAAAATTTCTCAGAGCGGGAGACGGGACTCGAACCCGCGACCAACAGCTTGGAAGGCTGTGACTCTACCACTGAGTTACTCCCGCATTTCTCCAGTTCTTTTGTGGGTGGCGAGGGATTCGAACCCCCAAAGGCGTAAGCCAACGGATTTACAGTCCGCCCCGACTCTCCAACTTCGGCGTCCACCCGGCTTTCATTTCCTCTTTACAGAAAATTTCTGAAAGGGATTTCTAATGTAAGCTTTTAAACGTTTAAAAACAAGAACCACTCAAAAAAAAAATTCTTTACTGCATCAGAACAGCCTTTACTGTTTTATTAAATTCTGCCCCGGATGCTACAGATCGTGCATAAAGTCTGATGAAGTAAACACCGGAAGAAAGCCCTTTGCCGCTAAACGCGTGACGGTATTCTCCCCTTTCAAGTTCAGAGGCTAAAAGCTCCTCAACCTTGCTGCCCAAAACGTCATACACTGTCAGGGTAACCTTGCTTCTCTCCCTAAGCGCGAACCTTACTTCGGTTTCGGGATTGAACGGATTGGGGAAGTTCTGATAAAGCCTGTACTCATCCGGCAACACATCTGCCACCTCTTTTACCCCGGTTGGGTAGAAGTGGTTCTTTGCCCCAAATCTGGCAAAGATGGTGTCGATTGCCGCGCGGGTTACAGTGATTGAATTCAGCTCATTGGTTCCCCGCCCAATAACGATGGCTGTGTGGAATGTAATTGAATCACCCGCGTTGAGGGTGAAAGGCCCGGCATTCACCATCCCCCGTTGATCATTTGGTGTATTTATCAGCCATCCCTTTCGCGTTACAGGATCTCCCGAATAGAGAAATCTGCCCGGTATTTTGGCGCACGAATCGGAATAAACCTGTCCGAATGGCCAAGTGCAGGGGTTAATTATCAGTCCGGTTTTTTGCCTGCCCTGCTGGTAATTTCTGAGTTGCTCAACTGTTTGAGGGTCACCATGCGTGGGATGCGCTGATATATAATGCTGGGTCGACGTGCTGCCAAAGTTCATCGCGCCCGGTATAAGTTTATCCGCGAACGGTTTACCCATCGGCACCCTCGCGGTGTCAAGGGGAATGTCAACCCCGGTATCGTAATCCCCGTTGTTGTTTGCATCAGTGAACGAAACGCCCGGCACAAAAACCGGCTGCCCGAAAAGAATCGAATGAAATACTGCCGGTGGATTTACGCCGAAGGTTCCATCGTCGCCATCGTTATAAAAATACATGCTGTTCCGGAGTGTATCGGTGCCGTAAAGGTCATCGGTGTATTCGCCCATGTCTGTGTCGCTCCACATCGAGTAATACGCTTCAGGAAGTGTCTGAACCTCATTGCCTTTGTTCACGATCTCATACCTGACATAAACCGCGTTTTGCACTTCCTGTGAAGGGGAATTTGGGAAGGCATATATTGTTTGCCTCACTTCAATTCCGATCGGATCGACCGGGTAGCGCCTGAGTTCTTTCGGCACTGCATCGTTGTAGACACACCAGTATGATATCTCACCAAGTATCTCGGGCATATCCTCATTGGGGTCCCAGATACCGTTGTTATTCAGGTCGACTGGGTCATATATGCCATTATGGTTGCCGTCCCAATATCGCGCGCCAAGCTCGACCGCGTATTTCCAGGTCTGCCATGAGGTACCAAAAGCGCTATCGGCTAATGCCACGCGGTAAATTCCATTCCGGGGGTCTTCCGTGGATGACCCAACAGGTCCGGAGACGAAATCCTCAATTCTTGAAGCTGTCATATTTGCGGCTCCCCAAACGGTGCCATTGTTTAACGCGGTTAGCGCGAAACCGTTTGAGAATATGGTGCGTACAGAATCGAACCATAGCTCCGACCTCCCATTTACCGTGGCATCGGCTATGATTCCATTTCTGTCAAACGGCACCCAAATTCTACCGGTATATAGTGCGGTCTCAGACCATACCCCGTCTACCAATGTAGCCTTAGGGGCAATCCGGCTGCTTTTGTTATTGGAATTATCTGAGGAATTCAGATGCTTGGGATCGAGCTGACCAAATAGAGTGGCAGCTGAAAATAACAGGAGTAGTATGAATAACTTCATGGGGATACCTCCACTTCGTGACCAGGGGAGTTCCTGCCTCCCCCATCAATTAACAACAATTATTTTACATCGACGATTTCGATAGCAAAATTGAGCACTTCACCGGCATAATCGTGATTCGCGTCGAGAACAACTATCTCGTCGTTCAGTTCAACCACGGTCATTATTATGTTTTCACCGTTCTCGCCTTCAAGCTCAAGTCTTTCTCCGAGTTCAATCTCAAGGTCTCCGAGCCTGTCTCTTTCAACTTCGACAACCAGTTCATCCCTGTATTCACCATAACCAAGTTCAGGGGGAACCGCCACATCCTTTTTCTCGCCGGGCTCCATACCGATAACTGCAAGATCAAGGCCCGGGATGATTTCTCCACTACCAACCCTGAACACGAGCGGCTCACCACCGTAAGATGTCTCAAACACCTCACCATCATCGGCAAAACTGCCGGTGTAATGCATCGTGACCAGGGAACCTTTTGTAATTGCAGCCATACTTTTTCTCTTCTTTCTGTTTTAAATTTTCATCGCGCTGAATAAATGTTTAGCGGGCTTTAAATATACTAAATGAAACACAATCTGCCTACCTCATTCTAAAAATTGTCGAACGCCTCATCGCCTTGCCCTCCCGGCGAAAATGTACGGATTTTATCAATTCAAAGTGAATTTTAAGCTTATCTTTACACTTTATGTAAAAATATTGCTTCTTAAAAAACCTTATATTTACATTTTGGCTCAATTGTCTCTTCAAAACTGACTTCACAGTTCACAGTTCACACTTCAAAAAAAAAGGCCACCAAAAAATTGGCAGCCTTTTTGAAACAACACAACAAAAACAGTTAAATATCAACCTCATGTTGAGCAACTATCACCTCTGTATCGAGGGCAATAACAAGCTCTTCATTGGTGGGGATACGGAACACATGGACGGTTGATCCCTCCGCGGAGAGGTCTTCGTCCTTGTTGGTGTTCTTTTCCGGATCAAGTTTGATACCCATAAATTCGAGGTTACGGCAAACTTCTTCACGTACATCGGGTGAGTTTTCGCCGATACCACCGGTGAACACGAGCGCGTCAATGCCACCCATGGCAGCTGCATACGCGCCGATATACTTTGTGATGCGGTAGCAGAACACTTCAAAAGCATAGCGACTGCGTTTGTGGCCTTCCTTCATGGCAGAAATTATTTCGCGCATGTCAGATGACTCACCGCTAATGCCTACAAGTCCGCTGTGCTTGTTAAGCAGCGTGTTCGCTTCAGAAAGTTGCAATCCTTCCTTGCCCATGATATGAAGAATGATCGAAGTGTCAATGTCACCGCATCTGGTACCCATCAACAAACCTTCAAGCGGGGTGAACCCCATTGAAGTATCTATAGAAACACCATGGTCGATCGCTGCCATGCTGCATCCGTTTCCGAGGTGCGCGGTAACGATCTTGAGGTCTTCTTTATGCTTCCCGAGCTTTTTTGCAGCAATTCCGGCAACAAACCGGTGTGATGTACCATGGAAGCCGTAGCGTCTGATTTGGTGCATCTTGTACAGTTCGTAAGGAATGCCGTAAAGGTAGGCCTTTGGCTTCATGTTCGAGTGAAAAGCAGTGTCGAAAACCCCAACCTGTGGGATCCCCGGAAGAACACGTGTAACCGCCTGAATACCTTTGATATTTGGCGGATTGTGAAGTGGCGCGAGACCAACGTTATCCTGCAGAACTTTTACCACTTCGGGAGTGATAAGCACAGAACCCGTAAAAGTCTCACCACCGTGAACAACACGGTGACCTACAGCATCAATTTCGCTCTTGTCTTCAATAACACCGTGATTCTTCGAAAGAAGCACGGCAAGAACATACTCGATACCTATGGCATGATCGAGAATTTCACCAACAATACTTATCTTGTCGCCGTCAAACCTGGTGTGAGTAAGCACGGCTCCCGACATCCCTATCCTGTCAACAAGTCCTTTTGCGAGGGCAACCCTTTGTACCGTGTCATAGAACTGGTACTTTATCGAAGAGCTGCCGCAGTTCAATACTAATACTTTCATTATCGCCTACGAGATTATTTTACCGTTAGAGTCATAAGTATAGAAACCCTGTCCGGTTTTGCGGCCAAGTTTCTGTTCACGAACAAGCTTCCTGAGTATCGGGCATGCCCTGTATCTCGGCTCGCCGAGGGTTTTCCAGAGGGTGTCCATCCACGCGAGAACTTCGTCGAGCCCCATCATGTCAGCCATTTCAAGGGGACCCTGCTGGAAGTTGAAACCGATCTTCATGGCAGTGTCGATATCCTTTGCAGAAGCTATTCCCTCAAGCAGGATGTGCATCGCTTCGTTCAGAAGTGGCACGATAGATCTTGTGGTAACATAACCGGGGTATTCATACACCTCTATCGAGGTTTTACCCAGACGGTTGGCGAATTCTTTTATTGTCTTAAGTGTGGTTGATGAAGTGTGAAGGCACTTTATAACCTCAACCAATGGCCGTTTCGGAACCGGGTTCAGGAAGTGCATCCCTATCACTTTATCAGGCCTGCCGGTAGCTTCGGCAAGTTTTGTCAGACTAAGTGTGGAGGTATTC
>JAEYUD010000262.1 GCA_023433685.1 Bacteroidota bacterium | reverse complement strand
GTGTTAAGCCCCAGCCCCATAAGAACTGTATCCGCGCCGAGTATCTTTTTGAACTTTGCCACAACGGGGATGCTGCCGCCTTCACGCTGATAAACGGTTTCTTTGCCAAAAGCCCTGTCGAGTGCCTTCGTGGCAGCTGAGATGGCTTTCGAATTAAGAGGTACCAGGCAGGCTTCGGCTCCGTGAATTGAAGAAACCTTTACTTTCACCGATTTTGGAGCGATCTTCTCAACAAATTTCGTAAAGTTTTTGGCGATCTTTTCGGGGTCCTGGTTTGCAACAAGCCTCATGCTTATTTTGGCGCCCGCTTTTGAAGGGATAATGGTCTTCGCGCCCGCTCCGGCGAAACCGCCCCAGATGCCGTTGCAGTCAAGTGTGGGTCTGGCACCGGTTCTTTCGGTAACCGTGAACCCTTTTTCACCCCAGAGGTCTTCAACGCCGAGGTGATTCTTGTACTCCTGCTCGTCGAAATCGAGTTTGGCCAGGCTGTCTCTCTCTTTTTTTGTAAGCTTAACCACGTCGTCATAGAAACCGGGGATGGTCACCCGACCTTTATCATCGTGCATTTTGGCGATCATTTGCGCGAGGATGTTCACAGGGTTTGCCACTGCCCCGCCGAATGTACCGGAGTGGAGGTCTCTTTGAGGGCCCGTCACTTCAACCTCCATATAGCAGAGCCCCCTCAGACCGTAGGTCAGGGTCGGAAGCATCGGGGCATAAAGAGCAGTGTCTGAAACCAGCACCACATCGGCCTTTAAAAGTTTTTTATTGGCTTTCAGGAACGGCTCAAGACTTGGGCTGCCGATCTCTTCTTCACCTTCGATAATAAATTTAACGTTGAGTGGGAGCTCTTCGGATACCGCAATTAGCGTTTCAACGCTTTTTACGTGCATGTAAAGCTGACCCTTGTCATCAGTCGCGCCGCGAGCCCAAACTTTTCCGTCTTTTACAACGGGGTCGAACGGATCGCTGTGCCACAGTTCAACGGGATCAACGGGTTGCACGTCGTAGTGACCATAGATCAGAACTGTCGGCGCGCCTTTAACACGCAGACGCTCGCCATAAACCACGGGGTGCCCCGGTGTTTCGAACACTTCCACACGGTCGAGCCCGGCATCAAGCATTTTTTGGGCGGTGAAATCAGCACATTTTTTCATCTCGTCCTTTTTTTCAGGGAGGGTGCTGATACTTTCAAATCTTAAGTAATCTTTAAGTTCATCTATGAACCTGTCGATGTTCGAATTAACGAATTCCTGTATCTTATCCATTTTTTGCCTGTATGTTTAGTCCAGTTTGTAACAGTAAATTATCGGCACCAGGTCTTTGAACCTTTGCACCGTTTTTGAGTCAAGTTTCCGGAGAATATTGTCAACCGGAACGTACTCCTTTGTGAAGGGGTCATCTATCAGGTAAACAAGTCCGTTGGCATCGATAGCGATCGACTCAATAGCCGCCGCGTACCTGAAAGCGTGGTAGTCGGGAATGTAGTTGCTTACAGAGAAAACCCGCACATTTGTAACACGGAATTTATTATCAAATTTCAAATTAAAAAAGGCAAGACGGTTTCTGTCAGTCCCCCAAAGTGAGCCGTCATTTCCGATAGCGAGCCCCGTGACGGTGTTAATACCGAGTGAATCGAGCAGCACGGAAGCCACTATTTTCAAGGTCTTTTTATCAACCACCCTTATAACTCCTCCATCGAACGCTCTTTCAGAACGGGCGATCCCCTCAAGCCCAAGGTAGAAGTAATTCTCATCCACCGCCAGTCCCTCGTACGCTATGTTGTCTTTCACATTTTGGCGGAAAATGGAGTCGGGTGTTATATTGAGCCGTTTCATTCCCGTGATCTCCCGGGAAAAGATATCGTTATTCTTGAATTGCATCTCAAAAATACCGAACATCTGCCTGTATTTCGAGTAGGGCTCTATACTTATGTACACTTTGTTGGTGTACTTGTCCCAGGTAATATCCTCGAAGTCGAACTTCACTTTTGGCGGCAGGGTGTCAGTGATTGAGGGGTCGATCTTCACGCTGTCTATCTTGAATTTCCCGTCGCTTATCGTCAGCAGGTGAATCGCCTGTTTGTCGTCGCATGTGTTAAAAACATGCTTTCCGGGTGATTTTTCGCCAAGATATACCATCCCCGAGGTCTGCTGCGGAAAATAATCACCATCAACAAGCCACGCGGGATATCCCGGCATCAGTCCTGTTGAAGTGCCGCACCTGCTCAACTCAAAAAATAGTGCGGCGATTGTTAAAACGAGAATTGTTATATTTAAATATTTTAATTTCATTTAAAATACAAAGTTAAGCAGATTCCCCCGTTAGAAAAAATATGGAGCAGCCTGTAAGGCAGAAATGATCTTAAGTTTATACATAGCGAGGAAGTTCTTCATTCCGTTCTTTTTCTCGGTATTTTCCCTCTTTTCCATATTTATACTCCAGTTCCTGATGCGGTTCTCAGAGCAGCTTATAGGGAAGGGAATAGAGACCACCCTTATCATTCAGTTGATAGTCTATAACCTCGCCTGGATGATGGTTCTGGTGGTGCCAATGTCTGTTCTGGTGGCAACTCTGATGGCTTTTGGAGGGCTCGCCCAAAACAACGAGATAACCGCCATACGCGCTGCCGGATT
>JAEYUD010000252.1 GCA_023433685.1 Bacteroidota bacterium | reverse complement strand
ATGTATCGCCGCTGCCAACGCCGGCGCCACTTCACAGGACCTGAAAACAGGTTACCTCGTGGGCGCTACCCCGGTTAAGCAGCAGTGGGGTCTTATCATCGGTGTTGTTGCCTCGTCGTTCGTTATCGGCGGCACGATGCTTATCCTTAACAACGCTATAGGAATTGGTGCCGATTCAACCGTTTCGGCGAACCCGCTTCCGGCACCGCAAGCAACCCTGATGGCTACAGTAATCAAAGGCCTCCTGAGTCAGGATCTCCCATGGGGTCTCGTGATCACCGGTATGGCACTTTCAGCCGTGGTCGAGCTCATGGGTATTCGCTCACTTACCTTCGCGGTTGGTGCCTATCTGCCTCTTTCAACCACAGCCCCGATCTTTATAGGTGGTCTTGTAAAGTGGCTTGTTGAAAGAAAGAGCAAGTCAGCTGACGAAGAAGGCGAGATCGGTCCCGGAGCACTTTTCAGTTCAGGACTTATCGCCGGTGGTTCACTTACCGGTATCCTCCTTGCAATCCTGATCGCCACTGAAGTGTCACCTAAAATTGGTGATACCCCGGCAAAAAATGTGATCGATGTGCTGAATCTTCATCTTATGGAGGGTCTGGGTGGCTACGGCGACCTTATCTCACTCGGCGTGTTCGTGGGTCTGGGAGCAATGCTCTACAAGTTCGCCACCTCGAAGGAGAAAGTGTAATTGTTGGGTTTCTTTAAAGAAATTCAGGAGAAAAAAAAGCTCAAGGGTCTGAACGCCCTTGAGCTTACTCCCGTAAGAAAGCAGCGGGAGCTCAAACGGGACGGGGGTTTAGTAACGGTGCTCATCCCGAGATTCAAGTGGAAACCGGTTCATGACCTTATGGTTAAGAACGGAAGGGATCCCGACTTCTGGCTCGACCTTGATGAGATCGGGAGTGAAGTCTGGATGTCTATCGACGGCAAAAAGAAGATCAATGAGATCGGTATTCTGCTGAAGGAAAAATTCAAAGAGAATGAAAAACTTCTCGAGAGGGTCTCGACGGATCAAAATCTGGTGAAATTCATCTCGATGATGTACAACAACAAGATCATTACATTCAAAGAACTGGAAAACTGAGGTTTATCATGGGAGAAAAATTAGGACACTTAAAACCGCAACCAATGTGGGATATTTTCGAGGAGATCTGTGCCAGACCCCGCCCCTCGAAACAGGAAGAAGCCGTGGTAGAGTACGTGCTCGAATTCTGTGACCGGCACGGACTCGAATATCTCCGTGACGACGCGGGAAACATTATCATCAGAGTGCCGGCAACCCCCGGATTCGAAGACAAGAAAACCGTTATCCTCCAGGGACACCTTGACATGGTTTGCGAGAAAAATACCGGTGTTGAGTTCGACTTCGAAACCGAGGGGATAAGACCCTGGATCGATGGTGATTGGGTTAAAGCGGAAGGAACCACGCTCGGAGCTGATAATGGAATTGGTGCCGCCGCCGCCCTCGCGGTAGCGATAGATGAAACTGTTGAGCACGGTCCACTCGAAATACTTTTAACACTTGATGAAGAAACCGGTCTCACCGGCGCCACCAACCTTGGTACTGACATCCTCGAAGGTGATTTCCTTCTTAACCTGGACTCTGAAGAGATAGGCGAGATCTACATTGGATGTTCAGGTGGAAGGGACACAAAAGGAAGAATTGCATACACCCCGGAAGAAGCGCCTGACGGCTACGGCTACTATGAGATATCGGTTACTGGTCTTAAAGGCGGTCACTCCGGACTTGATATTCATCAGGGGCGGGGAAACGCCATCAAGATACTTGGCAGAATTCTTAACACACTTACCGAGCATTACGTTGTTAGTTTGGGCGAAGTTAACGGAGGAAGCAAACGCAATGCCATCCCGAGGGAAGCATTCGCGATAGTTGCAGTTGATCCAGAAGATGATTCAGCAGTTCAGGAAGAAGTTATTGAATTTGAAAAGACCATACGCGAAGAACTCGGTTCAGTAGAGCCAAACGTCCGTGTGGTAATGAGAAAACTTGATGAACCGCGTGAAGTTCTTGATGAAGTGGCAGAAGATCTCGTGATCCTCACCATAAACGCGCTTCCTCACGGTGTTCTTAAAATGTCAGCTGACATTCCCGGTCTGGTTGAGACCTCAACCAATCTCGCTACCATTGTCACCAAGGATGGTGAAGTGGAATTTGGAACCAGCCAAAGAAGTTCGGTTGAGTCCGAGATAGAAGAAGCTGTTACAATGGTTTCATCTGTGTTCCAGCTTGCCGGCGCTATTGTTGAAACAGCTGACGGATATCCCGGCTGGAAGCCTGACGTTAACTCTGAGCTACTCAAAGTTGCAAAAGATGCTTACAAATCACTTTACGGCAAGGTTCCTGAAGTGAAAGCGATCCACGCGGGTCTCGAGTGCGGTATCATCAAAGAGAAATACCCGCACATCGATATGATTTCATTTGGTCCGACCATGACAGGTGTTCACTCACCCGACGAGCAGCTTAACATCCCTTCGGTTGAGAAATTCTGGCACCACCTCACAAGAATACTTGAAACTGTCCCAGAAAGATAAAGATGTCGCATAACGCAACAGACAACATTCAGAATCCGGTACCCTTCTCCGTCAGGTGGGGGGTACTTGTTCTTGTGTCCCTCTCGATGTTTGGGAACTACTACGTCTACGATTCAATTGCACCCATTGCCGATCTCCTCTCGAGTCAACTGAAGTTCACCGATTCTGATATTGGTCTGCTTCAGGGCATTTACAGTGTGCCTAACATCATAATGGTGTTGATCGGTGGTGTAATAATCGACCGGATTGGTACTGTTAAGTCGATAACCCTTTTTGCCCTTCTCTGTTTCGCGGGCGCGGTGGTCACAGTTGCCACGGAACAACTCGCGTTTGTAGGCGGGCTTTTCAGAGGGATATTCGGAACAAACATCAGTAACGAACTGGTTGTGATGTCGCTCGGAAGATTGATCTTCGGACTTGGTGCCGAGTCACTCATAGTCGCGGTAACCACCGCCCTCGGCAAGTGGTTTATCGGCAAGGAGCTTTCGTTCGCCTTTGGTATAAATCTTACCATCGCGAGGCTCGGCTCGTTTGCTGCCGACAATTCGCCTACATGGGCAAAAGCCTATTTTACTTCGTGGGATCTCCCTCTAATGATCGCCGTAATAATGGCGTTCATTTCGGTTGTAACCGCGCTGGCTTACTGGTACCTCGACGGCTTCGCGAAAAGGAACTACCACATGCCACCGGAAGCGAAGCAAGACAAGGTTGTTTTCCGGGAGGTGCTCTCTTTCAGCAAGTCATACTGGTTTATCGTGTTGCTTTGCGTTACATTTTATTCAGGAATTTTCCCCTTCAGAACCTTCGCGATCAAGTTCTTCCAGGAGTATCACGGTCTCGAAAGGGAAGTGGGGGGTATGTACAACAGTATACTCATACTCTCTTCAATGATCCTGACCCCGTTGTTCGGATTGCTTTCTGATTTCATCGGTAAGCGATCACTGATGATGATGTTCGGATCACTGATCCTGATCCCTGTTTACATGATGCTACTTTCTACATCGATTCCACCCTGGCTGCCAATGGCGTTGATGGGTCTCGCGTTCTCACTCATCCCCGCGGTAATGTGGCCGTCAGTGGCATTGATCGCGCCACCCGAGAAACTGGGAACGGCTTATGGACTTATGACGATGATCCAAAACATCGGTTTGGCCGGCTTCAACTTCCTCATCGGCTGGGCAAACGACAGCAGTGGTGGTTACCAGCTCGGTATGTACTTCTTCTCTACACTCGGATTCTTCGGACTTACCTTCGCTTTCCTCCTCAAATGGGCAGAGAGCAAGGCTGAAGGGCACGGGCTTGAGTTTGGGATGATGCACAAGAGGAAGGGTGAAGTGTGATTCGCCGCGGCGAAGTGAACTGTGAAGTACAGTTCGTATGAGGTTTGATCCGCCTGCGGCGGAATGAAGTATGAGTGCCCTGTAGGGGCACCATGTTGGTAGAAAACGATTAAAAATTAATAAGCTCCCCGTAGGGGTGCCATAGGTAAATGTTGAGATTTTCCGGTAGTTTATTCATTCTGTTAGTTGTGCTGGGCATTAATGCTGAGGCGCAGTCAACCAAATTTGGGTTTGGTTGTCTGGGGCTTGTTGGTGGATTCGCCGGCTACGAAGTGAAAAACTTTGAAGCCACGGGCATTAACCAGTACATCCGCGCTTTTAATGAACTCCGGAAAGACTCGCTCCTCTCATCCATGGGTGAGATGGGGCAGGTTAAAGGTTACCGCCTTGGTATGAACCTGATACGTAACAGGGTCTCCGGACTTGAATACACCGTAAAGGTGTTTTATGAGACCCTGAGCGAGCTCAAGGAAGCGCAGATAAAGGGGAGGTCGGGTATATACAAAAACAGCCTTGAGCTAAAGCAGAATGTTTTCGGCGCGGGGCTCGAACTTGGAACCCCGATAACAAAGATCATAAGCTGGAAGATACTTGAGCTTGAGTTCACTTATGGTACCTTGCAGCTTTATAAAAAAACGGATGACATTAACGACCCTGTATCGAGAGTAAAATTCACCGCCGATAATTACAGGGCAGGTTTCAACTTTGCTTCTGGATTCATCTTCTTCCTCATTGATAACAATATTAGTCTTGAGGGGAAAATGGGCTATGCCGAGTTCGCGGTAGGCACCATGACGGATGAAGAAGGAAAGAAACTTACTACCACGGAAAACAGCATTTCAGTTATGGACGCTCCTATAACCAAAGGTGGTTTGTTTTACGGCGTTCAATTTAATCTATCAATACCGCTTTAAGATGACGGAATTTCAGAAAGAACCGGGAGTCAGGTTCCACTGCGATCTTACCATGAATAAAGGAAAGTTTACTATCGAAGTATAGTGAACCCGGATTCCCATGGCACGGACATTTATCTTAAAAGATATAGAATCATGGAAGCTCCGCCTCCTTTTGGGGGTGAAGGTCATGATAACAGCCGGGCTCATCTGGTACCTGACAAATAAATTTTCCGACATATCATTCTCAACCTTTCTTGACTTTAAAGAGACACTCCCTTTTATAGTCGCTGTTGCCCTCGTTCCGCTGAATTTTTTTCTGCAATACAGCAAGTGGAAGTTGATATGTGAACACTCTTTTACCGGACAAAGCAAGGGGGATATCTTCAAATCGGTTCTCACCGGCATTTCTACCGGATTGCTGACCCCCGGCAGGCTTGGTGAATACCCGGGCAGGGCGTTCCCACTTAAAGATGTTAAGCTTTCTGAGGTTACCGCGGGCGCCGCGATCGACAAGCTCAACTCATTATTGATAATCCTGATCTCAGGCTCATTTTCCACCGTGGTCTTCCTGCACCAGTTCTACAAGGTTGATACAAATCTTACCGTTTCACTCCTCTTTTTATTGACGGGAATCTACCTCTTGATCCTGTATTTGATGCTGACCCCCGAGTTTTGGAAGAATTTTGTAGGAGTGCAGATCGCCCGGTTTAAACTGGTCGAGAAATATGTGATGAACTTTCACTCGATCGGGCTGTTCAACAGGGGAGTGTTCGGAAAAAATTTCGCCTTTTCAGTGTTGAATTATATCGTTTTCACTTCACAATTCGTAATGCTCGTTTTCGCGTATCACGGAAGTGTAGGGGTGGGCGGTGCTTTGATGGCATCAGCGCTCGTTTTTTTTACCAAGAGTCTCATTCCCGGGGTGACATTTGGTGAAATAGGCATCAGGGAGAGTGCAGCGGTTTTCTTCTTTGGATTCTTCAGTATTGGTGCCGGGGCAGCTTTTAACGCGGCTTTGATGCTTTACACCATGAATGTACTCTTACCGGCAATTCCCGGGGCGGTCTTCATCTTCAGGTCGAAGAGATAGCAGATTGGATAGCCTCCCCTTCTTATTTGTTCCGTTGCTTCTTCATTATCTCTTTTTCCTTCTTGTGATCAAGTGCGGCATCAGAAAAATGAAAAAACCAATTGATCGATCCACGAACGCCCTGACTTATTCGATCGTCATCCCTTTCAGGAATGAATCGGAGAACCTGCCCGTGATTATTTCAGATCTTACCAGAATGGGCATTGATAAAGTTAATGCGGAAGTGATCTTTATAAACGACCATTCGGATGACCACTGGGAGGAACATCGTAAATTGAGTGATGAGATACCATGGCTAAAGTTTATCGATCAGAGGCCCGGAATGAACGGCAAGAAAAAAGCCATTGAGTACGGAGTGGAACTCGCGTCCGGTGAGATAATAATAATAACAGACGCTGACTGCAGGTTGCCGGATGGTTGGGTGAAATCACTTCTTTCAGGATTTGACAAGGAGACCGGATTTGTGGCCGGTGGAGTGAAATGCCCCGTTGATGCTTCATTCTTCAGGAAGTTTCAGGCTTATGAGTTTGGCGGACTCCTTCTTGCGGGTGCAGGACTCGCGGGCTCAGGCAAGCCTGTAATTTGTAGCGCGGCGAGCATGGCATTCAGAAAAGAATTGTTTGAAAAGGTAAACGGATTTGAAGCAAGCCGGCACCTCGCCTCTGGTGATGATGAGTTTCTGATGCGAGCGATCCACCGGCTGGGATACAAAGTAAGGTTTGTGCTTGATGCTCACTCCACGGTGACCACGAAACCGAGCAGTGATGTGAAGAGTTTTGCAGAACAAAGAAGCAGGTGGGCAAGCAAAGGATTGCATTACGAAAACTTAACATTGATCATGATGCTGGTTTTCATATTTTTGTTCTATATGACTCTGCTTCTTTCACCACTGCTTGCGGTATTCCTGGGACCGGGATATTTCGCATATTTTGTCGCGGCGATGCTCGTAAAACTTGTTGCTGAATATCTTGTCCTGATAGAAGGAAGCGGCATACTTTTCCCCAGACCGGGACTGATGTTGCTCTCCGCTTTTGAGCTGGTTCAGATACCCTATATTGTATTAGCGGCTGTAAAGGGTACCTTTGGCGGATTTTCGTGGAAAGGAAGGGTTTACAGCAGATGTTTATAACAAAATTCAAGTTTGTTCCACCGCCACTGATCAGACTTCTATACGCGCAAGTGGCATGGGAGAGTTCATGCAGCAAAGTGCTTCTTACCATTGACGACAGTCCGTCTGATGATACCACAAGGATACTCGACCTGCTCGATCTGCATCAAATTAAATCCGTTTTCTTTGTTAATGTACCGAAAACGGAAATGAAAAAGAACCTGCTGAGAGAAATAAAGAAGAGGGGACACTTGGTGGCAAACCATGGAATGACCCACAAGAAACTCAGATCACTTTCCGCGGATGTGCTGCACGAACAGATAGTAACTTCGAAACAGATGCTTGAGGATATCACAGGAACCGCGATCAAGTATTTCCGGCCTCCATACGGAGCGGTTGATTTCGACTCTTATGACGCGATAATTGCATCGGGACAGCGCCCGGTGATGTGGACACTCTTAACGGGTGATTATCTCGGTGATCTTCGTCTCTCAACAAGCAATATTAAGAAATATCTCGGTAAAAAATCGATCGTAGTTATGCACGATAACCCAAAAAGCAAGGAGATATTCGAGGGTACCCTTGAGGTGTTGGTGCAGACGGTCAACAAAAAGGGTTCCAGCTTCGGGGGGGCTGAAGAATGTTTGAAGTGATCGTGATGGCTGTCGTGGCGCTTTACACACTTCAGACGATGGTGTACATCATCGCCTCATACAAGAAGTTCAGGAAACTGCCGGATGATCAACTTCCCACAGCTTCGGTTATTGTGGCCGCGAGGGATGAAGAGAAGGATATCCTCCGTTGTCTTAGGGCGCTTGACAGACTTGAGTACCCATACGGGAAACTTGAGATCATCATCGTGGATGATCGCTCAACCGACTCGACCGGGCATATCATTGATCAATTCATAGCCGATAAAAAGAGATTTGTAAAAGTTCACGGTGTTGAGCCTGTTGACCATCTGCGGGGCAAAACGAACGCCCTTGTTCAAGGGTTAAAACGCGCGACCGGGGAGGTAATCCTCACAACCGACGCGGACTGTGAAGTTAATCCCCTTTGGGCAAAAACCACGGCTTCTTACTTTACCGGTGGTGTCGGGTTGTGTGGTGGTATGACCTGTCAGAAGAGGGGAAGTATCTGGAATGGTATGCAGCACCTCGATTTTATTTATCTGCTCGGTGCCGGTTCAGGAACAATAAACGCGGGTATTCCGCTTAGTGTTATCGGCAATAATATGGCGTATCTCAGAAAGGCATACGATGAGACGGGCGGTTACGAGAATATGCCTTTCAGCGTAACTGAAGACTCACAGTTACTTGCAGAGATTTCCGCTCTTGGGAAGTATAAAATAATATATCCGGTTGATAAAAACGCTTTGATCGAGTCGGAGCCGGAAAGTGACCTGCCATCCCTTTTCAGGCAGAAAAAACGGTGGTCGCTTGGAGGTACCAAAGTGCCATTCCATGGAATTTTAGTGCTCGCCACTTCAGTTGCTGCTCACGCTTTACCATTGATCCTGCTTTTCTTCTCAACTGCTTTGGCGTTGCGTCTCATCTCAGGACTGGTGTTGGTGGATCTCATCTTTTTGGTCTCGCTACTTTCACGGCTGAGGATGTTAAGCACTATAAAATACTTCCCGTTCTTCGAGATATACTATTTTATTTATGTTACCATTATGCCTGTTGTACTGATGTTTTCGCGGAAAGTGGAGTGGAAAGGGCGCAAGTTCTAACCCTGCTTAAGTGCCTCCCTTTTGTTATATTTAAAGATTATATTTTTTAAAAAGTACACAGGCAACTCTTGCGGACTTTCAGAATCCTATTTCTCTCTTTGGTCATTTCCGGTGCGACACTATCACAGAACACAGTGGTTTTTCCGGGTGAACTGAATATTCAACCCTTTACATCAAATTTCCTTGAACCCAGAATGGGTGTGTTCTTTCAGACCGGGCAGAACGATCTGAGGCTGGATATTGGTGCTTCTAAAGATATTTTTCACACGCGGATATTCCCACAGGCAAACCTTTCGCTTGGTGCTGATTTCTTTACATATACCAGACTCCGTGGTGAATCTGATTTTCACTTTCCGGTCGATGCTGTTGATTATCTTTTTGGTGTTAATGTCGGCTTCAAAAAACTCCTCCCCGGTGAACGTGAGTGGGGCGTCAGGCTACGTTTTAGTCACATCAGCGCGCACTTCGTCGACGGTCATTATGAAGGTGCCAACCACAGATGGCGCGACAATAGAAATCCGATAGTCTACAGTCGTGAATTCGTTGAAATGATGTACTACTACCGTGTTTCAGGCATCAGGGTTTATGCCGGCGCGAGTTACCTTTTTCATGTGGACCCCACTGAAATTGAGCCCTGGATACTTCAGGCAGGGTTCGACTCATATCCCCGGGCCCTCTCATTCGGATTTTTTCACCCGTATGTTGCCTACGATTATAAGCTCGCCTCCACCACTGCCTACACCCCAAGCCACCGGGTTCAGCTGGGTATCAAATACGGACATCCATACGGAGCCGGTTTAAGGTTGGTGTTCACACTCTATCAGGGTAAAAATGTTCACGGCGAGTATTATGAACTTAACGATGAGTATTTTTCAACCGGTTTTACCGTCGATTTTTAATAAATGAGCGAAGCAGAAAATATGAATACCAACGCGGGGAAGGAAGATATCTTCAGGACATATATTGTTCCGTTGCTACTGTTTCTGACCACATTTGTAACCACCACAATTGCAGGTGCCTTTTGGATCGTGCCTGTTGTGGGAGGGCTGGAAGTGTCGCAGATCCCGGCGGGGATCCCGTATTCGATTTCCATTTTGGCAATACTCGGTTTCCATGAATTCGGGCACTATTTTGCCTCAAGATTCCATGGGGTGAGGGCAACACTTCCTTATTTTATACCGTTTCCAACCCTTGCGGGAATGCTCAATTTCGGAACAATGGGAGCGGTGATCAGAACAAAAAGCCCGATCTACAACAGAAAAGCCCTGTTTGACATCGGAATAGCGGGGCCTATCGCGGGATTCGTGATATCGGTGATCGTGCTCGCCTATGGATTTCACACCCTTCCGGGGAAAGAGTTTATCTTAAACATTCACCCGGATTATGATCTCCCGTCTTACGGGCAGGGTGGAATTTCGCTCGCTTTCGGTGAGAATCTGCTTTTTGTTCTAATGCGGAATTTCTTCGCGAACTCACCCGATGGTTTTGTACCACCAATGACTGAGATATACCATTATCCATACCTCTGTGCCGGCTGGTTTGGGCTTTTTGTAACAGCCCTCAACCTTCTTCCGGTCGGGCAGTTGGATGGCGGACATATAATCTACGGCATGTTTGGTGAGAAAGTTCAGGAGAAGGTTGCGTGGGTTGCCATGTTTTTCCTCCTTTTCGCGGGTGGTCTTGGTGTAATAAATCAGTTTTATGAAACTGGAATAACCATAGGCTGGACCGGATGGTTTATCTGGGCGCTTCTATTATATTTTGTTATCAAAGTTAAACATCCCCCGGTATATGATGACCAGCCATTGGGAGCGGGCAGAATGATAGTCGGTTACTTCGGTATTCTTATTTTCATTCTCTCATTTATCCCGATGCCTTTTATCCTGAGTGGGGAAGTTTTGTAAAGTGGTTAATTGTTAGTCCGCCGCGGCGGACTAACCACTAACCACTAAATATAGCCTTTTGCTTCTTCAAACAATTAAAGATATTGACAGTTAAAAAAGAAAAAATGAGAAAAATATTTGGTTTAGGTCTTCTCACTCTGCTGTTGGCAGGTTGTGAGAAAGACTTCAATAATCCGGTGGACCCTGAGCCCGCGCGCTACTCGGTACAGAGTGTGGCGAGGTATGATTCCCTCAGGTACAACCCGACAGATTCACTCGTAAAGTTTTACATTCACGTTGGTTACAATTCCGCGCCCGGGAGTGTCTATTTCGATCTGTACGGTCCGGGAGAGAAAAAAGTGAGCGGTTCTCCCTTCAGTCTTCTTGATAACGGCAGCAGCGCTCAAGGTGATGATGTGGCGGGCGACAAGGTTTTCTCCGCCAAAATTCCGATGAGCATGGTGCTTCTTTCCGGTGAGTACAGAGCCGAGTATTTCGCTGCTGAAAGCAACGGCACTCCGTACAAACTTTCGGTAAACAAATTTGTTTTTGATAATGGCACCTCAAACCAGGAACCTGTTCTTAGCGATCTTAGCGCTCCGGATACCATTACCGTGGTTGATACCACGGTGTTCAGGATGAGGGTAAAGGCTATCGACCCGAACGGTAAACAGGACCTTGCAAGGGTGTACTTTGTTGTTACACGGCCTGACGGTACTTCAAACAACGCCGCGCTTCAGATGTATGATGATGGTAACTTCACGCTTCATGGTGATGATGTGGCGAATGATGATATTTATTCGATCATTGTTTCAGTTAACTCCGGTAATCAGAGAGGTGAATACACCTTCACTTTTACTGCTGAAGACAGGGGCAAGAAGAAAAGTGTGCCATTGGTTAAAAAGATTGTGATCAGATGATATGAAGCTATTTCCAAAAATTTCACTCTTCATTTTACTGGTTGGTTCCTCGGCGTTCCCGCAAGAAACCCCGTTTTCATTCAATTTCAGCGATGCACCTTCAGCGGTTTCCGCCACCACTTCGGAGAATCCCGCGTCAAACTCGATCAGCGCGATGCTCGTTCAGGGAGATACCGTTTGGCTGGGAACTTCAAGAGGATTGAGCCGGTCGACTGATAAGGGTCTCACATGGAGAAATTACTACGGTGATCCCGCATTCGGTACAGAGAACATCTCCGCTATAGCATGGGACAAATACCGCGGTATCATCTGGGTGGCCACTGCTCATTCGGTGGTACGTACAGGTCAAACCCTTCCCGAGGGGAGCGGTTTGAGATACTCAAGTGATGGTGGAGAGACGTGGAACAAGGTTGCCCAACCGCTCGACTCCGATGCCGACACCGTGATAGTTTATGGAAACAGCCGCCTGCGCGCGCTCCCGGTTACTGTGGCAGTGCAAAACATTACTTACGATATAGCAATTACTCCCGGAACAGTCTGGATCGCCTCGTTCGCCGGTGGATTAAGAAAATCAACCGATCTTGGCGTGACCTGGCAACGCGTTGTTTTACCACCCGATTATCTTAACTCGGTTAAGCCATCAGATAACCTCGATTTTTGTGTATCACCCGTACCGGGAAAATTCTGCAGCGAAGGTTATCTGAACTTCAGGGCATTCAGCGTGATGGCAACTGGTGATTCTGTGATATATGCCGGTACGGCAAACGGAATAAATAAATCGACCGACGGCGGTATCAGCTGGGTAAAGTTCAATCATCAGAATCAGGTGAATGCCATGTCGGGTAATTTTGTCGTCGGTCTCGGTAACAAACCGGGTACAGATGAAATATGGGCAGCCACCTGGAAAGCTGAAGACCTGAATGAGTTTTACGGTGTAAGTTTCTCACCTGATGGCGGTGCCAACTGGTTTACAAGTCTTGAAGGGGAGAGAGTGAACAATTTTGCGGTATTTACTGATAAAGTTGTGGCAGCCGCTTCCGGTGGACTCTATAAATCGAACGATTATGGCAAAACCTGGTACTCACCGGGCAACATTGTTGACAGTCAGACTAAACTCTCGTTGAAAACAGCCACCTTTTACTCGGCAGCCTGGGCTGAATCGGGCATCGTTCTTTATATTGGTACTGATGACGGTCTCGTAAAGAACTCGGGTTTTACGGGTGTTTGGCCCGACCAGTGGAAACTTTATTTTGCTTCCCAGGCGCTCGAAAGCCGGGAAGATTCATACGCTTTCCCGAATCCCTTTTCACCGAAAACAGAACAAGTAAAGATAAAATACTCGACCGGTGGGAAAGAACTTGACGTTACTATACGGATATTCGACTTCGGAATGAACTACGTAAGAACTGTAATTCAGAATGCCCGCAGGGGGAATCCTTCCCATGTGGTCAATTCAGGCGATAGTGGAGGAGTGATCGATTTTTGGGATGGTAAAGATGATAACGGAAATGTGGTTCCGAACGGTGTTTACTTCTATCGAATTGACGCGGGTGGCGAGAAACCCCTTTTCGGAAAGATCATGGTGCTGCAATAATATGAAAAGATCGATCGTTTTAGCAATTTTAGCAATTCTGTTCCTCTCATCAGCACAAACTGAGGCCCAGCGGAAAATGAATAATCTTTCATCGGCTCCCGGTGCTTTCAGCAGGATCGGATTTGGTGCCAGAGGTATAGGCATGGGTAATGCCCTTTCCACTGTGAAAAGCGGAAACATATTCACATATTACAACCCCGCGCTTTCAGTTTTTCAGGATGATAATTCATTCAACGCACAGTATACATTCCTTGGGCTCGACCGTTCACTGAACTTCGTGAGTTTTACCAGACGGTTCGACTTTTACTCGAAGAACGACACGGTTCCGGGTGAAAGGAAGCCACGCTCCACTGCGGGAGTCTCCGCCGGGCTTATCAATGCCGGTGTAAGCAACATCGATCAGCGTGACAATCAGGGATTCAAGAAGGGGAGCCTCTCCACATCCGAAAACATGTTTTATCTTGCTTTCGCGAACAAGTTCTCTGAAAAACTCTCCCTCGGTGTCACCGCCAAATTTTACTACTACAAGTTGTATGAAGAGGTAACTTCGACCAGTCTCGGATTCGATATCGGAGCGATCTATACATTTAACCAGGATCTCGCGGTATCACTTGTGTTAACGGACATAAATTCCCAGTATAAATGGGACACGTCTCCGTTGTACGGAACGGACGGCATCGCCTCAACCGACAAGTTTCCTCTCTTCAAGAAGCTTGGGGTTGCTTACTTCTTGAGGCCCTACAATGTACAGTTGGCTGCTGAATTTGCCTCTGACAATCTTGGTACAAATCTTATAAGATTTGGTGCAGAGTACAACATCTATGAAGGGCTTTACCTCAGAGGCGGTATCGACAACTGGTTCCTGAATAACGGGGATGAACCCGCGAAACCATCGCTTGGTTTTTCATATTCGAGGGCCTTCCCGGGTATAAAGGTCGGGTTTGACTACGCCTTCCAGGTTGAGCAATACTCAACGGGACACAGGCACATTATCGGATTGAACTTCATTTTCTAAACAAGAGAATAAATGAAAAAAATAATTTTATTCGCGCTTCTATTATTGGCGGGTGATGTGTTCGCCCAGTCGGCGGGTAACTCCGGACTCTCTTTCCTTAAGATCGGCTCCGGAGCCAGAAATATCGCCCTCGGTGATAACGGTGCGGTCTTCGCCAACGATGCCACAGCGGTTTTTTACAATCCGGCCCATCTCGCGGCAGGAAATACCACCGAGGTTTCATTCACTCATAATGAGTGGATCCAAGGCGTTAAGACCGAAATGCTTGCCACGAGGTTCACGTTTCTCGGTCTGAACCTTGGGCTGGGGTTGAACTCAACCAGAATAGGTGAGATTGAAGTGCGCGACCGCCCGGGTGCCCCCCTCTCAACCTTTACTGCCGATTTCATGGCGGTTTCATTGGGTACCGGTTTCTCATTAAGCGACAAACTTGACGCGGGATTCGGGATCAAATACCTCTATGAGGGAATGTTCTATGAAGACGCTACCGGTTTTGCTTTTGACCTCTCTGCCAAATACAAACTTTCAAACGCAGCTTTTGTTACAGTATCAGTTAGAAACATCGGCTCAATGAACGAACTGAAAACCGAAGCCACAAAACTTCCTTCCGACCTCAGGCTCGGTGGGGGATACAACTTTGAACTTCCGGAATCCAAAATAAAATTTGCCACCGGACTTGAGTTCCATAAGTACCTTTCAACCGATGATATTCATATCAACGGTGGTGTTGAGGCAGTTTATGACAACCTCGTAAGCGTGCGGCTTGGATATCAATCGCTTTACGAATCGAAGGGTATCACCGGAGGTGTTGGTATTTACTGGAACAAATTGATGTTTGACTACGCCATCTCTCCCTTCTCGCAGAATCTTGGGATGGGGCATACTTTTACGGTAGGTATCAGGTTTTGAAGTGTGAACTGTGATTCGCCGCGGCGAAATGAACTGTGAAGTAAGTATGATCGAATGTATTAGGTATTATACTGAAATCAGCTAAATTTAATGTTACAATTTTTGAGATTTTTTGAGTTTAAATTTTAAGTTAGAGGCGCTTGACCCGGCATCCAAGGCACGGGCAGGCGAGTTTACTACAGCACATGGAGTGGTAAAAACTCCGATATTCATGCCCGTCGGTACTCAGGGAACCGTAAAAGCTGTAAATTTTGAGTATCTCCGCGACGACATTAATGCCGACATTATTCTTGGGAATACTTACCATCTTTACTTGCGACCTGGAACTGAAACCCTTGAAAAAGCGGGTGGACTCCACCGCTTCATAAACTGGGACAGACCCATTCTCACAGATAGTGGTGGTTTTCAGGTTTTCTCACTTTCAGATCTTAGAAAGATCAAAAAAGACGGCGTGGAGTTCAAATCGCACCTTGATGGTTCAAAGCACTTCTTCACACCGGAAAAGGTTGTCGGTATTCAACGATCGATCGGATCAGATATTATGATGGTGCTCGATGAGTGTACCCCGTACCCCTGTCCGTATGAGTATGCAGTTCACTCAACCGAAATGACCTCAAAATGGGCAGTACTGAACCGCGAAGCATTCATGAAAACCAGTGGTTTATACGGACATGAGCAGAACCAGTTCGGAATAATACAGGGAAGCACCTACAAAGATCAGCGTGAGAAATCGGTACTCTCGCTTCTCGATCTCGATTTTGAAGGTTACGCGATAGGCGGACTCGCGGTTGGTGAGCCCGCGGAGATCATGTACGACATGGTTGACTTCACAACGGATTTTATGCCTGTGCAAAAACCGAGATATTTAATGGGTGTCGGAAAACCGGAGAATATTCTTGAGTCGATCGAACGTGGTATCGACATGTTCGACTGTGTAATGCCAACCCGGAACGCGAGAAGGGGTTTCCTCTTTTCCTGGAACGGGCCGGTGCGGATAAAGAACTCAATGTACAAAAACGATTTCCGCCCGATAGATGAGAACTGCAACTGCTACGCGTGTAAAAACCACACCAGGGCTTACTTGCGGCACCTCCTTGTGGCAAATGAGTTTTTAGGATTCGAGCTCGTCTCGGTCCATAATGTCCACTTTTACCTTGAACTCGCGAGAGCGGCCCGGGAGCACATCCTCGCCGGTGACTACAAGGCGTGGAAAGAAGATGCAATTAAAAGAATAACAGACAACGAGACAAAAGAAACGGAGAATTAATGGAAGTTATTTATGCCATGGCACCCCAGGGTGACGGCGGCGGTTCGATGATGAGCACCCTCATAATGTTTGGTGCCATTTTCCTCATTTTTTACTTCATGATCATCAGACCGCAGCAGAAAAGACAGAAGGAAAGAGAAAAACTTCTTTCAGCTGTACAGAAAGGTGACAAAGTTGTCACTTCAGGCGGCATGTATGGTGAAGTAACCGGTGTTGAAGACAAAACTGTTTGGATCAAAGTCGGTGAAAACACAAAGATCAAATTTGACAGAAATGCCATCGCGGCAATTCTGAACGCGGACGGGACAACCACCAGTCTGGACAAGAAATAACGGATAACATGATGTTTTGCACGGTCGAAGAAGCTGCTGAAGAGCTCAGGCAAGGTAAAGTAATCATTATCACGGACGATGAAAACCGTGAAAATGAGGGTGACTTTGTATGTGCTTCAGAATTTGTAACCCCTGAAAAAGTTAATTTCATGATTACACACGGGAGGGGACTTCTTTGTGTAGCCATGGACGGCAGGAAACTTGAGGGATTGGGATTGCCATTAATGAGCGGTGCCAACAACGCGTTGCACGGAACCAATTTCACCGTTTCGGTCGACGCGATAGAAGGAACCACCACAGGTATTTCCGCTCCCGACCGTGCAAAAACCATCACGCGTCTCGCCGCTGATGATGCCAGAATGGAAGAATTTGCCGTACCCGGACACATTTTCCCGCTCCGCTACACCGAAGGAGGGGTGGTCATCAGGGCAGGCCACACTGAAGCTGTCGTTGATCTTTGCAGAATTGCAGGCCTGCGTTCTGCCGGCGCCCTCTGTGAAGTTCTGAAAGCGGATGGTGAGATGGCGAGAATGAAAGACCTGCAGGAGATCGCCAAAAACTTTGATCTCAAAATGGTTTCGGTGAAACAGATACTGAAGTACAGAATGATCCACGAACGGTTCATCAACAAGGTCACCACGATCAACTTTCCGACCGCCCACGGTGACTTCAGACTGCACCTCTTTAAATCAGATATCGACGCGAAAGATCACATTGCAGTTGTAAAAGGTGACGTGAAGGATGAAGAGAATGTAATGGTGAGAATTCATTCAGAATGCCTCACCGGCGATATCTTCCATTCACTTAGATGCGACTGTCATGACCAGCTTAATCACTCACTCGACCTTATAAACGGATACGGTAAAGGGGTTGTTGTCTATCTCCGGCAGGAAGGTAGAGGCATAGGTCTCGGAAACAAACTGAAAGCCTACAAACTTCAGGATATGGGTTTTGACACCGTTGAAGCCAACGAGAAACTCGGGTTTGAGGCTGATCCACGAGACTATGGTCTTGGCGCGCAAATAATTAAAGAGCTTGGAATAAAAAGCGTTCGTCTGATCACCAACAACCCTAAGAAGATTGATGACCTACTTGATTACGGTATTAAAGTTAGCAACCGTGTACCGCTTGAGATAGCACCAAATCCAAACAACATTAAGTATTTAAAGACAAAGCGGGACAAGATGGGGCACATGATACTCAGCTCCATCTCCGAGTTAATGTAGCAGTTTCGCGACCTTAAGAAGCAGTTCTTCCCCGAATTCGGGAGCGATGAACTGCGCTGCCAACGGAAGCCCTTCACCAGAACGGCCTGCCGGAATTGAGATGGCAGGTAAACCTGCCAGATTCACTGAAGTGGTGTAGATATCACCAAGGTACATCGCGAGAGGATCGGAAGACATTTCACCGAATTTGAATGGGAGTTCCGGTGTAACCGGCGTGAGTATCAGATCATGATCCGCGAATACTCTCGTAAAATCGTTCTTGATCAGGCGCCTGACCTTCTGTGCCTTGCTGAAATATGCATCGTAATACCCGCCCGAAAGCACGTAATTCCCAAGCATTATTCTTCTTTTAACTTCCGTGCCGAGACCTTCCGATCTGGTTTCAACATACATTTCACCAAGTGAAGACTGCCTTGCGGAGCGAACACCATATCTGACGCCGTCATACCGGGAAAGATTTGAAGCTGCTTCGGCTGTCGTGAGTACATAATAAGCCGCGATGGTGTGCTCGGTACCGGGCAGACTTACCTTTTCGACCGTGTGGCCCATCCATTCAAGTTTTGCCGCGATCTCTTCAACCCCTTTCCGTATCTCAGGATCAAGTCCCTCCCCGAAATATTCAACAGGAAGTCCGATTTTTAAACTTCTAACCTGTGGTGAGAGAGGAAACCGAAC
>JAEYUD010000217.1 GCA_023433685.1 Bacteroidota bacterium | reverse complement strand
AGGCGAAGGAGCCGTTTCTGTTTCCTATGCCGCGATCCAGGTGGTTGAAAAAATATTATCCACTTTCGAGAACCGTTCGGCTATTGTCATAGGGGCCGGCGAGACAGGGGAACTGGCAGCAGTTCACTTGAGAGACAAAGGCATCGGAAAGATAACAATTTCGAACAGGACTCTTTCTAAAGCTGAAGAACTCGCGAGAAAGATTCACGGTGAGATCATACACTTCGATGATCTGAAGCAGCAGCTCCACAATTTTGATATAATAGTATCAGCAACCTCTGCCCCGGGTTACATCCTTAATTATGATGAGGTTAAAGCCATCGTTAAGAAAAGGAGAGGAAACCCTGTTTGTGTGATGGATCTCGCCCTCCCGAGGGATATCGATCCGGCTATAGCAAAATTAGACGGCGTATTTTATAATGATATTGATTCTCTCGGTTCGATAATCGATCAAAACATCAAACGTCGTGAAAAAGAGATTCCCGCTGTTGAGAATATCATTCTTGAAGAGATGCAAAATCTCTTTGCCTGGTATAACACACTTGAGGTGATCCCTACCATTAAGAAGATCAGGGATTTCTTCGAGGATATCCGTCAGGAAGAGATTGAGAAGATCAGATACAAAGTGCATGAAGAAGACCTTAAGAAGCTGGATGAGATGACAAAGCGACTTGTTGGCAGGCTTCTGCACAACCCAACCATCAGATTAAGAAATGTTGCAGAGAGCGGACTGAATTACCAGGAGGTCGCGAACTACACTTCCGTTATTACAAGTTTATTTGAACCCCAGATCGAAAACGAACCCGTAAAGAAGAATTAAATGAAAATTAGAATCGGAACCAGACAGAGCAAACTTGCCCTTTGGCAGACAGAACACGTAAAATCTGAACTACAGAAATTTCATCCGGGTATCGAGGTTGAGGTAATACACATCAACACAAAGGGTGATAAAATACTTGATGTTGCCCTCTCGAAGATCGGTGACAAAGGACTTTTCACCAAAGAACTTGAGAACGCCCTCTTAAATAACGAGGTTGATCTCGCAGTACACTCATTGAAAGACCTCGAAACCAACATGCCTGAGGGTCTCGCGCTGGCAGCTGTATCGAAACGTCACGCGGTGAACGACATACTGATAGCCAGGGAAAAAGGTGTTACAATTGATTCGATACGCGAAGGCGGAACTGTAGGTACCGGGTCACTCCGCCGCCGCTCACAGTTGCTAAACCTGAGACCGGATCTGAACGTTGCTGAACTCAGGGGCAATGTACCCACCAGAATTCAGAAATTTCTTGACAGTGACTGGGATGCCATCATACTCGCGCGGGCCGGAGTTGAAAGACTCGGTCTCGAGGAACATATCTCCTCAATTATTCCAATCGATACCATGTTACCCGCAGTGGGACAGGGTGCACTTGGGATTCAGATAAGGGAAGGTGACGTTGCCACTCATCAGGTGGTTCAGTGTCTGCACGATGATAAAATATTTGCAGCTGTTTCAGCAGAACGGGCTTTTCTGCGTGAACTTGAAGGGGGATGTCAGGTTCCTATCGCCGCGCACGCGATAACCAAACCGAACGGACTTTTCTTAAAGGCCTATATCGGTACAGTAGACGGTACACAGGCTATGCGCGGTTACGTGAGAGGTTCCAAATATGAAGCTGAAGAACTTGGTATTGGGCTAGCCCGCGACATGTTTAATGATGGTGGAAAAGAAATCATAGCCACCATCGACAGGATCGGGTGAAATTGAATCAGATTTCCCGGTCTGAACTCCCTGTGGTGGTGACATTCAGGGCATACGAGGAAGGCGAGGAGACAGAGTCTCTCTTCCGGAAGACCGGATTCAGCGGGCGCAATATCCCGTTGCTTGTTATTAACCCCGTTTACGATGATGACTCCTTTTCCGCGTTCTCGAGGCTTGAAGATTTTGATATTCTTATTCTGACTTCTGTTCATGCCTTGTACTCATGCGTGGCAATTATGGAGATGCTTGAGCAATCATTCGCGAAACACCCACGGCTGAAACTCGCCTGTGTGGGTGAAAAAACCGCGGTCAAGGCACTTGAATATTTCACCGGGAATGATTTGATTATTCCGGACACTTATTCAGCGGATGGACTTGTAGCCATTTTCAAAACCATGGGAATAAAAGACAAGAAACTGCTCCTGCCCGTCAGCAACCTTTCGAGGGAGTCATTCGCGCACGATCTTGTCGCGCTTGGAGCCACGGTTGAGAGGGTGATTGTTTATAAAACCGACCCGCCACCTCACGAATCCTGGTCACTGATAAGAGCGGAATTGGACATCACATCGCCTGATTTCCTGATCTTCACCAGCCCTTCCACCTTCAGAAATTTTCTGATGGTTTTCGGCGGGGAAGCGGAAATGGTGCTTGGCGAGTGTTACGTGTGTGCAATCGGAGATGTAACAAAAAAAGCGATCGAGGAGAGGGGATATCACGTTTTTATGACCCCCCGGGTTTATACACTCGAAACTCTATTGACTGAACTTAAACAATACATTTTGGAGAATAATTTTTGAAAAGTTTTAAGAATGATCTTTTTCTTCGCGTCCTGAAAGGTGAGAAAACTGAAAGAACCCCAATTTGGGTAATGCGTCAAGCCGGAAGGTACCTGCCAGAGTACAGGGCTGTCAGGCAAAAAGCAGACTTCATAACCATGTGCAAAACCCCGGAACTGGCAACAGAAGTGACGATTCAGCCTGTTGATATTATCGGAGTTGACGCGGCGATCATTTTTTCAGATATTCTGGTGATCCCGGAAGCCATGGGTCTCGAATTCATTATGAATGAAGGCACTGGTCCGGTTTTCCCGCATCCTGTGAGGAGTTCTGCCGATCTGCAAAGAATCGCGGAATTTGATCCGTCTGACAAGTTGAAGTATGTAATGGACGCGGTTTCACTTACCGTAAAAGAGCTTGACGGAAGAGTGCCTTTGATCGGTTTCTCTGGTGCCCCATGGACACTTTTGACATACATGGTTGAAGGAAAAGGATCAAAGAATTTCGCGAAGATCAAGGAATTCGCGTATACCGAGAGGAAAGCTGCCCATCGCGTACTTGAGATGCTCACGAACGTTATTATCGGTTACCTGAAAGAAAAAGTAAAAGCAGGAGCCGACGCGGTTCAGGTGTTTGACACTTGGGGTTCCATACTTTCACCCGCGCAGTTTGAAGAGTTCTCGATGCCTTATATCAAAAGGATCGTAGAAGAGCTAAAACCGCATGCCCCTGTTATCGTTTTCGCGAAAGGTGTTAACTACAATTTCAGCAAGCTTGCCGAACTTGGTGCCGATGGATATTCAGTTGACTGGACTGTAGATCTGGCGGCTGTTAAAAGGGAGATAGCAGGAAAAGCTGTGGTGCAGGGGAACATGGATCCGACAATTCTTTATGCCCCACATGAAACCATCAGAGAAGAAGCAGCCAGAATATTAGCTTCGCTCGATTCCGGAAATGGGCATATATTCAACCTTGGCCATGGAATTTTACCCGACGTGAAGCCGGAGAACCTAAAGGCACTTGTCGATTTTATTAAGACAGAGAGCCATAAATATCACAATTAATGGAAAAATCAGATGTTTGAACTCGATTTTGATTTAGAACTTATAAAGAAATACGATCAACCCGGTCCGAGATACACAAGTTATCCGACAGCACCCCACTTCCATGAAGGATTTACAGCGGAGAATTATCTTGATGAAATAGTAAGAACTAACACGGCGGCTGAAAAACCACCTCTTTCGCTTTACTA
Source organism: Bacteroidota bacterium (assembly GCA_023433685.1). Taxonomy (GTDB): domain Bacteria; phylum Bacteroidota; class Ignavibacteria; order Ignavibacteriales; family Ignavibacteriaceae; genus UTCHB3. The sequence continues at coordinate 14,836 of JAEYUD010000217.1, read as the reverse complement.
TCATCTTCCGTTCTGTGACACCTTGTGTTATTTCTGTGGTTGCAACATGATCATAACGAGGAACAGGGACAGGATAAAAGAATATATCAAATATGTAAAGAATGAGATCGATCTTCTTCGGACGTATCTTGATGTAGACCGCCCGGTGACTCAGCTTCACTGGGGTGGTGGAACTCCCACCCATCTTGACCCCGATGAGATCGCGGATCTGGTTTCGTACATCAACACTTCTTTCAAGATCGACCCATCAATTGAAGCAGGTTGTGAGATCGACCCCCGCGGACTGACCAGACCTCATCTCGAAGCTCTTAGAAGTGGAGGATTCAACCGTATTTCGATGGGTGTGCAGGACTTTACGCCTGAAGTGCAGAAAGCAGTTAACAGAATTCAGCCGGAAGATATGACCCGTCAGGTCGTTAACTGGGTGAGAGAGCTTGGTTACTCGAGTATCAACCTCGACCTGATTTATGGACTTCCGTTCCAGACCAAAGAGAAGTTCCTCGAGACCGTTAAAGCCGTGATCGATATTTCACCTGACCGGATCGCGGTATTTAACTACGCGCACGTTCCCTGGATGAAAAAACACATGGGTCTGATAAAAGCGGAAGACCTCCCCAAACCGGAGGAAAAACTTGACATACTCAAATCAACCGTTGAGGCACTGATGAAAGCTGGTTATGTTTTCATCGGAATGGATCACTTCGCAAAGCCGACCGATGAAATGGCTATAGCCTTGCAGGAGAAGAAACTCTACAGGAACTTCCAGGGTTACTCAACCAACGCCGGTGCTGATCTTTATGGTTTTGGCATCACTTCGATCAGTCAGATCGGAAGGGTTTACGCCCAGAACTACAAGAAAGAGAAAGAATACTTCGACTCCCTGGACGATGAAAAACTGCCTGTTCACAAAGGTGTCTACCTGACCGATGATGATCTGTTAAGACGGGAAGTGATCACCAGAGTGATGTGTGACTTCGAGCTTGACTTCAAAACCATTGAGTCACAGTTCAAGATCGACTTTAAGGATTATTTCGCTAACGGGTTGAAAAATCTTTCAGAGATGGAAGCAGACGGGCTTCTCTCGATCGATGAAACCGGGCTTAAAGTTTCGAACAAGGGGAGGCTCCTGATAAGGAACATTGCGATGAAGTTTGATGGTTATATAGAGAGGAAAGAGGACCAGGGCAGGTACTCAAGAACCGTTTGATAAAACAAGACAATCGTGAAAAATCAGAGACAGTATGAGTAGAATCGCAGTAGTAATTATGAATTTGGGGGGACCCGACTCGCTTGAGGCGATTGAGCCGTTTTTGAGGAATCTTTTCAGTGATCCTGATATCTTCAATCTGCCATTTGGGCAGAAATTGCTCGCAAGGATCATATCCAAAAGACGCGCGCCAAAGGTGGCAGAAGAATATGAACTGATCGGTGGCAAGTCCCCGATAAATGAATGGACAGAGCTACAGCGCTCGATGCTTGAGTCAAGGTTGCGTGAGATTTCCTCTGCTGAATCCGGTACTAATAATCAGATCGATGTTTTCACCGCGATGCGTTATTGGAACCCTCTGACCGATGTTATTGCGGCAAAGGTATCCGCGGGAAATTACGACAAGGTAGTGCTTCTCCCGCTATATCCGCACTATTCGATAACCACAACGGGTTCGTCATTCAATGAGTGGAAGAGGGTTTACAAGGGCGACATGTCCAAAGTTCTTCATATAAGAAATTACTACAATCATCCACTTTACATAAAAGCAATTAATGAAAGAATAGACGAATGCCTTCTGAAATGGCCCGAAGAGAGGCGACAGATGGTAAATATTCTTTTCAGCGCGCATGGTACGCCAGTGAGCCTTGTTAAAAAAGGTGACCCCTACAGTGGTGAGATCAGAAACACCATGGAAACAGTGATGAAACTCAGAAGTTACTCTCACATGTATCACCTCTCGTTCCAAAGCAAAGTTGGTCCCGTGAAATGGCTCGAACCAGCGACAGATGACAAACTGATGGAGCTTGGATCAAAAGGTGTAAAGGATGTGCTGGTTGTTCCCATAAGTTTTGTATCGGATCATGTTGAAACCTCGTTTGAGCTCGACATTGAATACCGTCACAACGCCGAAGAGGCAAAAATTGACAATTATATCGTTATGACAGGTCTGAATGATTCTGCTACATTTGTTGAGTGTCTTGCCCAACTCGTGCTGACTGAACTTTCGGGTAAAAAAGAGATATTGAATCCTTAATGAAAAACATAGTAATTCTTGGCGCCGGTATTTCCGGTCTGGCAGCAGCTCACTGGCTTCACCGCGATGGTATTGATTTTACAATTCTTGAATCAGGCACAAGCCCGGGCGGTTCGATAAAAACAGAATCAGAGAATGGTTTTGTGATGGACTTTGGCCCCAATTCCGGGCTTGAGACCACACCATTGATTAAGGAAATGGTTACGGATCTTGGCCTCGCAAATGAGATGATCTATGCCAACCCGGCGGGTGATAAGCGTTACATACTTAAAAATGATGAACTGGTACCACTTCCGATGACACCGGGAGCATTTTTTAAGTCGAAGCTTTTCACATTTCCGGGTAAAATAAGGGTTATGAAAGAGCCATTTGTTGGCAGGTCAGCAGATGGCTACAACCAGAGTCTTGGTGATTTTGTCGCGAGACGCCTCGGTAAGGAATTTCTTGACAACGTGATCGATCCTTTTGTTTCCGGTGTCTTTGCCGGTGATCCTATGAAGCTTAGTGTGAAATCGGCCTTCCCGAAACTTTATCGGCTTGAAGAAGTTTATGGTGGTTTGGTAAGGGGAGTGATCGGTGGTGCCAGGGAAAGAAAAGCCGCGAAAAAGAGAAATGAAGAGTCGAAGCAAAGCGCGAAGATGTTTTCGTTCAAGTCAGGGATGGGAATACTTCCGAAAACGATCGCGGCGCAGTTCCCTGATAAAATAGTCTACAATTGCAATGTCATGTCTGTTGCAAGTGACGGTAAAGGCTGGCTTATTACTTATGGTAAAGGTGGTGACGTACACACTTTAAGATGTGATGTGGTACTTTCCACACTTCCCGCGCATATTTCCGCGAGTATTTTCAGTGGTTTCGACCGTAATTTGAGCCGGCACTTCAGCGAGATATACCATCCGCCTGTTAAAGTACTATATATGGTTTTTCGCAAGAGTGACATACGCACACCTCTCGATGGATTCGGGTTCCTGATCCCGGGGAATGAAAGAAAAATATTTCTCGGGGCGATCTGGAGTTCAGTGATCTTTGAGAATCGCTGTTCAGACTCACAGGCTGCATTCACACTTTTCATTGGGGGAGCCAAAAACCCTGACATTTTCAGGCGATTTGGCGATGAACTCGATGGAAAAGTGATAGATGAGTTCAAGAAACTGATGAAAATCGATGCCGATCCTCTGTTTAATAAATCTGTCATGTGGGAGAAAGCCATTCCACAGTACAATCTTGGATACAATAAACACGAGGAATACTTCGATAAAGTTGAAAATGAAAACCCCGGGTTGTTTTTCAGTGGCAATTACAGAGGTGGTATATCGATCGGCGATTGCTTCAAGAACTCAAAACCCTCCTCGGAAAAAGTAAAGGAATTTTTAAAGAACAATTAATCTTTTTTTATAAGTTCTAAAATTTCACTAATTTGTTTCCAACAAATAAAAAATTAGTGAAGTCAAATGAGTTCATCATTTCAAACACAGTTTGCTCCCCCTGAGCGTACTCCTCAAGAGATTCTTCTCCACCAAATAAACACGTTAAAGAATCACACCGAACTGACAAATGTTCTCGATGCAATTCCGGAGTATGTCATGATCCTGAACAAGGAACGTGAGATAGTCTTTGCCAATAAGAGTCTCATGGAATATCTTAATGCCGGTGATGATTTCTTAAGTAAAGGATTCCGGCCCGGTGAGGCGATCAATTGCCAGCACGCGTTTGAAAATGAAGCAGGCTGCGGCACCACGGAATTCTGTAAAACCTGTGGCGCGGTGATCTCGATACTTAACACTCAGTACGACAAACTTGAAGATTTTCAGGAATGCCGGATAACTCAGAAAGACAATTGTACCGCGCTCGACCTGAGGGTTAAATCTACCAGAATGGCGATTGACGGGGAAAATTTCACAATTTTTACCATAGCTGATATTTCAAGCGAAAAAAGAAAACAGGCTCTCGAGAAGATATTTTTTCACGATATTCTTAACACCGCGGGCGGTATTCTCGGTTACACACAAATTCTCAGGGATGCTGATCCTGATGAACTCACAGTTTTTAGTGAAAGCATCCAAGACCTCTCAAAACGTTTGATCGAAGAGATACAGGCACAGAAACAGTTGATAGCTGCTGAAGGGGGTTCTCTTGAGATCAGACGAAGCAGCATCAATGCCAGGATATTAGTTTATGAAACCATTGAACTCTACAAAAATCACATGGTTGCCGAAGGAAAAAAAATAGTAACCGGTGAGCTTTTCGATATTGAAATGATTACCGACCGGAGTCTGCTTGGCAGGGTGCTCGGCAACATGTTGAAGAACGCGCTTGAGGCTGATCCAGTTGAGTCGGTTATCACAATGTCTTGCAGGCCTGAGAACGGTAACGTGGTTTTCGAAGTTAACAATCGCGCCTACATGCCGCGGAATATTCAGTTGCAGATTTTCAACCGTTCCTTCTCCAGCAAAGGCAAGGGGAGGGGATTGGGCACCTACAGTATGAAACTGCTTTCAGAGAGATACTTGAATGGCACCGTCACATTTGAGTCGAACAGGGAACAGGGTACCACATTCAGAGCGACCTATCCGGTGAAACTGGGGAAATAGCCCAAAATCCTGTGATATAGCAATCCTTTCTATTATCGTCATGAGCCGGTTTGTGAGTTTTACCGGGTCTTCGGAGATGTGTATTCCCAAATAATGAACAAAAGTCGAAAATATACTTGCACAGGTGTAAATGTTTGTTTAATTTTAACCGTTTCAAATTTTTGAAATGTTTAAAACCTTATGACAGATAAAGCCCAGATAAAAACAGAGATGATCAGCCGGTTCGGCGAAGCTTACAAAGCCTTCGGACTGAATAAATTGATGGGGCATATAGTGGCGTTGCTGATCTTTAGCCCCCAGCCTGTTTCATTGGATGATATCTGTGAAGAACTGGGCAGGAGCAAGGGTCCTGTAAGTCAGATACTCCGGAGATTGAGGGACAAAAAACTTATCAGGAAGGCCTGGTTCACTGAAAATAACAGGAAAGATTACTACGAGATAGAACCTGAAATTTTCGAGAACGCTTTTTTGAACAATTTTTCCCTGATAAGAAACAATACCCGTATTGCCGGAATACTTAATGACATGGCTGAAAACGCGGGATTCGATAAAAGTGATCTGACCAGAAAAAGAATTGAAGAGATGGAGAAGTTCTACCGCCTGATGGAGGTACACTTTACCAACTTTCAGAACGAGTGGGAAGAGGAGAGACGGAAAATATACTCCTGACCATGGTTGGTCATCACACGAGGATTTATTTTCCTTTTTACGTTTTAAAATTTTGAAACGATAAAAATATCTATTTCCGGTTAATCATTCCTGAAAAAGGAAACCGGATACCGGGGGAGAACATTTTTTTGAAGAATTTAATTTGGAGATCAAATAAATGAACAGATTAGAAGGTAGAGTAGCTATTGTAACCGGTGGTGCCCGTGGGATCGGAAAAGCCGCAGTGACAAAATTTGCTGATGAAGGTGCCGCGGTTGCAATTTGGGATGTTAATGAAGAACTCGGTAATGCAGCAGTTAAAGAATTAACTGATGCCGGAAAGAAAGCGTTTTTCGTAAAAGTTGACGTAACCGACCTTAATTCAACCACTGAAGCTGCTCAAAAGACCGTTGAGGCGCTTGGCGGAGTTGATGTTCTTGTAAACAATGCCGGAATCACACGCGACGCGAGTCTGGCGAAAATGACCGCGGAGCAATGGAAACAGGTTATTGATGTTAACCTTACCGGCGTTTTCAACTGCACAAAGGCAGTAATGAACCACATGGTGGAAAAAGGACGCGGAAAGATCATCAACACTTCCTCAGTTGTAGGTTTATATGGCAATTTTGGTCAGACCAATTACGTTGCCACTAAATCAGGTGTGATCGGCATGACAAAAGTCTGGGCAAGAGAACTCGGAAGAAAAGGGATATGTGTTAACGCGGTTGCACCCGGTTTCATTGCCACAGAAATGGTGGGTACGATCCCTGAAAAAGTAATTAACATGCTCGTTGAAAAAACCCCGCTTGGAAGACTTGGAGCCCCGGAAGACATCGCGAACGCATACCTCTTCCTCGCTTCTGATGAGTCGAACTTCGTTAACGGAACCGTCCTAAGTGTTGACGGCGGACTGGTAATGTAGGCAGGTGGAAATGAGAAGAGCAAAAATCACAGGAATTGGTGCTTACGCGCCTGAAAAAATAGTGCCGAACAGCTTCTTTAACGAAGTGCTTGGTGAGGATGTGGATACGTGGCTTCGTGAGAATCTCACGATCCGCGAAAGAAGATGGACCACCGAAGGAGAATCGACAGCTGATCTGGCTGAAAGAGCCGCGCTCGCCGCGATAGTGGACGCGGGGATAACGCCAGCCGATCTGAATCTGATAATTCTTGCAACGGATACACCAGAATTTGTATCGCCCTCCACTTCTTCGATCGTTCAACACAGAATTGGTGCCATAAAAGCCGGAACTTTTGATATTAATACAGCGTGCGCCGGATTCGTGACAGCGCTTAACACCGCTTCAAAATTTATAGCCGGTGATGATTCGATGCAGAACGTCCTCGTAATCGGTGCTTACAACATGAGTAAATTTCTCGATCTTCATGACAAAAAAACGGTTACACTGTTTGCTGATGGCGCTGGAGCCGTGGTACTCACTCCATCAGAAGCGGGAGACGGCTTCCTGAATGGTGAACTCTACACAGAAGGTCAGTACAACGAATGGATGGGCATCTATGCCGGTGGAACCAGAATACCAGTCACCAAAGAAGTGGTTGAGAAAAATGACCACCTCCTTAAGTTTGTGAAGAAGTTTCCAAAGGAATTAAACCCGGAGATCTGGACCAAAATGGTGAGAACCGCTTGTGAAAAAGAGGGGATCACTCCGGAACAGATCGGCAGGTATTTCTTTACCCAGATAAATATCAACTCTATCTGGCAGACGCTTGACAATCTCGGTATCGACCGTGAAAAAGGTGAAGTTATAATGTCAACTTTCGGGTATACCGGTTCAGCCTGCATCCCAATGGCATTGAATGAAGCCTGGAAAGGAGGCAGAATTAAAAAGGGTGATTACCTGATGTTTGTTGGATCAGGTGGCGGACTTGCTTTCGCCTCCGCGTTAGTGAAGTATTAGAGAAGGAAGGATATATATGGGAACAACTTCCGAAGATCTGATAATCGCGGGTTGGGTGTTGATGGCGGTTTATGTTGCCGTCACACTTTTTTTCGTGATCAGAGGAGCGTTAAAAGTAAAGACAATAGACGATTACACGGTAGGGAATGTTAATTTCCCACCCTGGACTATCGGTTTCGCGCTTGCGGCTTCAATGACAAGCGCCGCAACTTTCGTAATAAACCCGGGACTCGTAGCCAATTATGGCATCAGCGCGTTCATTTCGTACGGGCTGGTTTATCCGGCCGCTGCGATGATCTCACTCGTGGTACTGACAATCGGGTTCAGAAAGTTTGGTTCTTCAGTGAAAGCCGGCACACTTGCTCAATGGATGGGTAAACGGTATGAGAGTAAAGGATATGAGTTATTCTTTGCTTTTCTTTCGTTATTGCTGCTCACTTTTATTGTTCTAATTGCAGTTGGTCTTACAAAGGTAATAGCCCAGACCCTTGCGGTACCAGAACTGTATGTACTGGTATCCGTAATTGTATTCATATTCGGCTACATGATGTTTGGCGGTGCCAATTCGATGGTTTACACCAACACTGTTCAGGCAATAATAATGCTTGTTGTGGCGTTTATAATGCTTGGATCGGGATATCACTATTTCAATGACGGAATTGGTGGTTTCATTGACAAACTGGGAAACATAGATACCAAACTGGTTGGCGTGTATAACGATTCAAGTTTTCTTTTCCGCGATTTCTTTGAGATATTTATCGCGCAGATCGTCATCGGTATCGCGATAGTTTGTCAGCCACACATCATTACTAAATCGCTCCTGATAAAGGATCCTAAAGGTGTTAAATCTTACCTTATCAGTGGAGTGGTTGCACAAAGTATCTTCTTCCTGGTAGTATTTGTCGGGCTTTACGCCAGGCTTCAGTTTCCCGATCTTATGGTAAACGGTCACGCTTTAAAGAATGACGGAATTATCCCGGCTTATGTAGTGAGCGTTTTTCCGGTTTTCGTTTCGCTAATTGTTGTTCTGGGGTTGATCTCGGCAGGTATATCCACACTTGAGGGGCTTATACAGTCGCTATCGACAACAATTACCCAGGATCTGATCAAACCTTTATACTTTGATAAAGTCGCGAAGAAAGAGCCGTCACCAGGTCAGCTCATGAGCATCAATAAAGCGGTTATCGCTGTATTGGCTGTTGTGTCTATCTGGATGTCTTACGATCAGCTTGTAAATCCAAAACTTAGTGTTGCCATTTTCGCGCAGAACGGTGTTTATGCTTATTTCTCAGCGGCATTTGTACCTATCATTTTTGGAATGTTCGTTAAAGGGGTAACCACACGGACGGTTGTTATTTCTTCAATTGTTGCAGTGGTAGTTCATTTTTCGATGTATTATGGAAAATTGACTGTTCCTTTCACAGTGGCGACCGGTGAAAATCCTGGTGTGGCAGCAGCCGTTGCTATTATTCTTTCCGTGATTGCCGGTCTCGCGATTCATTTCGTGGGAGGGTCAAGAAAATGAACAGACCACTAACGACAGACTGGTGTGAAAAATGGGCACAGTACTCACCAAACAAACTTTTCTTAAGAGAGCATTCAAGCGGGCTTGAGTGGACATACAGCGATTTCAACCGGAGAGCCGAAGCACTCGCTGAGTATCTGACCACGGAGCTTGGTTTGACAAAAGGTGACCGGATCGGTATTTACTCAAAAAACAGGGCAGAATTCATACTACTTTATGTTGCCTGCGTAAAAACCGGCACCATCATTGTACCCTTGAATTTCAGGCTTACTCCCCGGGAGTTGGACACACTTATAGGTGACGCCGGACCCGCCCTCTTTTTATATGAGGAATGTTTTTCTGAAGAAGTGAAGAAGCTTTCCACACTTGATAACGTTCCACAAAAAATGGAAGTTGAAAGTTTGCGACACTTCCTTTCCGGCAAAGCAAGTGAAATATCCTCGATCCGTGATACAGGAATTCAATTTGATGATACAGTGATGATACTTTACACGGCAGGTACCACAGGTCTCTCAAAAGGTGTGATGATAACGCACAGACAGATCTTCTGGAACGCTGTAAACACTGTATTAAGATTGAATCTTACCGAAAACGATCACACGCAAAGTTACGCTCCATTCTTCCACACCGGGGGTTGGAATGTACTTTTTACGCCTTTCCTTTTCGTGGGTGGTTCACACACGTTGCTCAACTCTTTCGATTCAGATCTGATCCTTGAATTGATGGAAAAAGAGAAAACAACACTTTTGTTCGGTGTGCCAACAATGCTTCAAATGATGTCGGATTCACCCAAATTTGCCACAACAGATCTCAGCAGTGTGCGTTTCGCGATAGTTGGCGGGGCACCGATGCCGATTCCACTCATAAATATATGGCATGAGAAAGGGATCGCGATCCGTCAGGGTTTCGGACTCACGGAAGTGGGACCCAACTGCTTTTCACTCCATCAGGACGACGCGATAAGAAAGAAGGGATCGATAGGATACCCGAATTTCTACATCGAAGCCAAAATTGTGGATGACGATGGGAATGAGCTTCCACCGGATACCCCCGGCGAACTCTGGTTAAAATCTCCTGTGGTCACAGCAGGATACTGGAAGAAACCGAAGGAAACCGCCGAAGCGATAACAGACGGCTGGTTTCACACCGGTGATATCCTGATAAAAGATAGTGATGGCTACTTCTTTGTGGTTGACAGAAAGAAGAACATGTATATTAGTGGGGGTGAAAATGTTTATCCTTCGGAGATAGAAAAATATCTCTACCAGCACCCGGCCGTTAAAGAATGTGCTGTTATCGGTGTTCCCGATGAGAGGTGGGGAGAGACAGGCAAGGCCTTCGTAGTGCTGAACACGGATCACATCTTCACCGTGGAAGAGATCATACAATATTGCCGGGAAGGGCTGGCAAAATATAAAATTCCTAAAAGTGTGGTCCTGCTTGACACTTTGCCAAAGAATGAAGCAGGAAAGATAAACCGGCAGGAACTTGTTAGAATTCATAACCAACAATCAACACATTAACCAAATTCCGGGAGAAAAAAAGATGAAAAAGCTTTTTTCCGTATCCACCATCATGCTCGCCGCCGTATTGTTTTTATCCGGCTGTAATAAAGATGACAACCCAGTAGTGCCCCCAACTCCAACAGTTGATGCATTCGTTGGCGTCTGGGTTTCCGAAGGAACTGACGTAGCCCCAGGGCTCGCGTCTGTTTCGAAGACAAAGAGAGTTGTCGCTACCTTTAACGCGAATAAAACCTACAAAGTTGTATCAACCGACTCAAGCAATACTCAGGTAACCTTCGAAGGTACATGGACCTACACTGAGAACGCCGGTACAACGATCAAAAGCATCGTTCTCAACCAGTCAGTTCCTGCAGCACTTACCTCGTCAGGTATCTTCCAGATCGATGCAAAAGGTTACATGACCTATGAGATCATCCAGACCAACCCTGCAATTCAGGGATTCACTGCTCCGACAGCCGCTGAAGGATTTGGTTCAACCAAATATAACGGCATCGCTCTCGGCGCCACCTGGACACAGAAGTACGTTCCACAGAATCCTGCCACTGAACCACTCGTTGGTACCTGGCTTTCTGAAGGCGCGAACGTTGCACCCGGTCTCAAATCGGTTTCAAAAACGAAAAGAATTGATGCAACCTTCAATGCCAACGGTACATATAAAGTAATCTCGACCGATTCAAGCAATACCCAGGTAACCTTTGAAGGTACCTTTACTTCAAGAGTTGTTGAGAACACCTCGATCAGAGAGATCACTTTGAACCAGACAACTCCCGCTGCTCTTACTTCAACCGGTATTTACAGAGTGAACACTTCGGGTATGTGGTATGAAGTTATCCAGACCACTCCTGCCATTCAGGGTTTCACAGCCCCGACTGCAGCGGAAGGTTTTGGAAGCACCAAATACAACGGCTTTGCCCTTGGTGTAACCTGGATTCAGAAATACGTGAAGAACTAAATACACTTTAAACCTGGTTTGAACGGGTTGGCCGTCGCAAAGAGGGCGCGGCCCGCCCGTTAACCGGTTTTTTGGAGGATCAATGAAACTATTAAAACTCTTTATTCTTGCTGTTGTGCTTCCTGTTGCAGTTTTCGCTCAGGATGCTCGACTCGAAGAAAAGCCCCCCCGCGAGTTCCAGTTTATCGGTTATTCATTCACCAGAATGACTTCCGGAAATGTAACACCCACAAACGATGTTCTTCAGGGACAGGTTATTGGCCGTCTTTTTGGTCAGAACTCAACTTTTACTGTTCCTCAGACCACCTGGTACTTCGAGCAGAGGTTTGTGCCGATGTTCATATACAAACCCCGGATACTTGATGATTTTGCGACATTTCGCGGTCTTTTTAAGATCGACTACACCTGGGGTGATCAGGCATACGGAGTGGGAAACAACCGCGGCGGTGCCATTAACGGCGGGCAGATCAACCTGCAGACCTTGATGGCGAACGTGGAACTTAGACCCGAAGATGCCAACTATAACTTTGTTATTGGTATGCAGCGAATTTTTGACGGTCCGCGGGATCCCAACGTAAACGCTCTTGGGCTGTTTCAGAGCAGCGCTTATAAACTTTCTTATTGGGGCACTCAAGGAACCGGTATCAGCTCATATATCGATTTCTCTTCGGGAAGCAAACTGAAACTCGGTATGTATCAGCTTTGGGAGAACGAGATAAAGCTTGATGATGATGTAATACTTTGGATGGCAGATTTCATGTGGAGACCCACACCTGTTATGGAAGCCGGAATTGATGCCTGGTATGTTTACGACAAAGGAAAAGGCGGAAGCGGTATTTCCATTCTCGGTCAGGGGCTTACAAGTCAGCTCGCCGACTATAACGGAGCCACACGCGTCAGATTCCCGGGTGTTAACCAAAAATATGAAGGCCATATTGGCTGGATCGGCGGTAACTTCGCTTATAACCGCGATTTCCTTGCGTCACGCTGGTGGATCGACGGATTCGTAATGGCAAACATTGGTATCCTTGATACCGTGGGAACATCAACAGGAAAAGCCGCTGATATTTTTGGTATCGCTGCTAATGCCTCTGTTCAGTATAAATACGGTATGACTTCAAACGACAAGATCAGCCTTGAAGGTCTTTTTACATCCGGCGACAACAATGGTGTGAGTGATGGTACTCTTAATTCAGTAATCACCGGAAACGTTTATGGTTCTCCTGTTGGTATTTACAGCAATCACAGGGCGTTCCTTCTTTTCCCTGACCCACAAGTGGTGAACAGATACTATTCAGCTGTTCATGACATTTCGAACATGGGGCTTGGTGTTACAGCCGGTTTCCTCAACATTTCGAAGGATTTCATCCCGAACAGGATGTACGCGAAACTCGGGTTTGCTGCCGCGCTCTCAAACAACAGTCTTAAAGGCGGTGGAAATTTCATTGGCAGTGAAGTGAATTTTGAGATGAAATACAACTTAAAGGTATTCCTTACTCTTGGAGTTCATGCAGCTTATATGATGACAGGTGATTTCTACGACTCACCGCAATCAACCTATACCGGGGAAAAGCCAAAAGATCCATGGACATTTTTTACAACGCTTAGCTGGATGATGTTCTAAAGGAGGATACGATGAAAAGAATTTATGCAATTGCTTTAACGGCTCTTATTCTCTTCTCAGGATGTTCGGGTTTCAGATATGCTGACGCGCCGGCTCTCGAGTTTCAGGATGTTGATTACAGCTACCCGACAAAAACAGTACTTGAGAATCCATCAGTGGCCTACGCCGATCTCGGATCGGGAGAAAACACCATGATCCTGATCCATGGACTTGCCAGCAACGCCGGTTTCTGGCGATATGTGGCCCCTGAGCTTGCCAAAACGAACCGCGTTATCGTGGTCGACCTTCCAGGTTACGGCAAGTCGCAGAAAGGTGACTACCCATACACCTTGAGTTTTTATGCCGAGACGGTCAAAAAACTGATCGAGACTTTGAAACTTAAAAATGTAACTCTCGTCGGTCACTCGATGGGTGGGCAGATTTCCATAATCTTCGCTCTCAAGTATCCTGAGCTGATCAAGAACATCGTTCTGGCTGCACCGGCGGGATTCGAAAGGTTCCAGTATGGAGAAGGGGAGTGGCTAAGAAACGCCCTCACTCCCAAAGGAGTCAGACTTAATCCTGAAGACGGTATCAGAAGAAACCTGACCGGTAACTTCTACAGCTGGGATGACAAATGGGAGTGGATGGTTGAAGAAAGAGCCAGAAACGCCAAGGCTACGGATATGAACGAATTTACCTACACAGTTCTAAAATGCGTAGGTGCCATGCTCGACGAACCAACCTGGAACAAGTTACAAGGTATCAAGATACCAACTCTTATCGTGTATGGAAAACAGGATGGTTTGATACCGAACCCATACCTTAATCCGGGTTTTCCGGCGGATATTTTCAAGTCAGGTGCCGCAAAGATCGCGAACAGCAAATTAGTTGAGATCGATGAGTGCGGACACATGCTTATAATTGAAAAGCCTGCTGAGTTTACCAAGGCAGTGTTGGAGTTCGTTAAATAGATGGAATTCGAGGATCTCAAATACCCATTTGAAATCACGAAGACTGAAATTGAACCGGGATTGGTCATCGCCCATACTGATATGGGCGATGGCGAACCCGTAGTCTTTATCCATGGTCTCGGAAGTTATATCCCCGCGTGGAGTAAAAACCTTAACGAGTTATCAAGCCACTTCAGATGCATCGCTCTTGACCTTCCTGGTTATGGCAAGTCATCAAAACCGTCCCACGATGGTACGATGGAATACTACGCCAAAGTGATAGTAAAACTTATGGATAAACTGGGAATCGAAAAGTTTTCAATCTGCGGTCATTCAATGGGAGGTGTGATCGTTTTGAAGATGGCTCTTGATCATTCAGAGCGAATAAATAAAATGGTTCTGGTTGCACCTGCGGGATCAGAGACATTCTCAGAAGATGAGAAACTGCTCGTAAATGATTATTTCAGCGCGGAAAGAATAATCTCTCATGAAAATAGTCAGATTGAAAATAATGTTCTGATTAATTTCAATACATTCCCTGAAGATGCACGATTCATGATCGATGACCGGATAGCCATCAGAGATGCGGAAGGATTCCGGACACACGCTGAAGTTATCTTTAAAAGTGCAAAAGGAGTGGTCAACTCCGACGTTCCCCACAGGCTGAACGAGATCAGAACACCGGGCCTTGGCTTTTTTGCAGCGAACGATCTTCTGATACCCAACAGGTTTATACATCCCTGGTTGAGTGTTGAAGCTGTGGTTAAGAAATTCAATGATTCAATTCCAGGGTATCAGTCAGTTTTACTCGACAATTGCGGACATTTTGTGCAATTCGAACATCCATCGGCATTTAATGATCGTATGATCTAGTTT
>JAEYUD010000164.1 GCA_023433685.1 Bacteroidota bacterium | reverse complement strand
CCTTCCAAAAATATGGCACCTGAGAGATATCCCAGCTCATTCGAAAGGGTTTTAAAGTTTAATATTTCATCCACTGACCAGAATCTTACTGTCTGATCCGCGGAGGCGGAAACGAATAATTTCTCACTGCTATTAAAAGCCATTGAATTGACGGCTTTCGAGTGCCCTGCCAGAGTACTCACTTTGTTGCCATTTGCCGGATCGAGATAATAAATCACTCCTTCAGTCGAACCAATAGCTACCAGATCATTGGATGGTGTCAGGGCTGTTGATGTGAACAAACCCGTGATTGGCGAGATGACTGTTGAAATGCTGCCTGACTTAAAGGTGACATCTACTATCCTCACCTTGCGGTCGCCACCACAAACAACCAATAAATTTTTATTGAGAGCAATTGCTATTATCTCTCTGGAACTGAATTGCTCCTGATAAAGCAAATCCAAATTCAGAAGGTCGAGAAGATACACGTTCCCGTCAGCAGTGCCTATTGCAACATGCCCGGCATCATCATCTAATGAGATAGCCGTTACCGGGAAAAGACTCCGCATGATACTTTTTGTTGCAAGATTATTTTTAATATCCATTGCGAAAATTGAGCCGTCTTCCTTACTGTAGATCAACCACTTCTTACCGGAGGCAATTTTGTTCACTGTCCCTGAAATACCGTCGAACGAACCGATGGGTTCGGTGGTCTTGTTGATATCCCAAATGAACGAACGGTGTCCGAAAGAATAACTCAGCAGCTCACTTTCATTTCTGAAGACGGTACCTGCTATCATATATTCGTGCGCGGGGAATATTTTAATTACCTTTCCAACCCGGGTGTCGATCGTTACGATTGTATTGTCAAAGGTGGTGATCACTCCTTTCTCACCGGAAGGTGAAATCGAGAGTGAGGTTATCAGTGCTGCAGGCTCGGGCTTTAAAAGAAATGCCTGCTTGAAGATATTTCCATCAAAATCATAACGTCTGATCTCGCCTGAATATGAAGTGGTAATGATCGACTTGCTTCCCGGTATTGTTCTGATACCTGACACATCGCTGCCATACGCTTCCACTGAATCGACAATAATTTTGGCGGAAGTGTCAAAGCGATAGATCATTCCTGAAGTTGAGCCCAGAAAGAGCATTGAGCCATCACGGGAAATATCAGCAACATTTACATCAGCGCTAAAATTGCGGGCGATATGGTGAATGAACAATGAATCCGGCTCCACCGCGGTCAGTAGACCTCCAAATCCTGAACACCAATAGAGGCGGGAGGTTGAATCAAAAATTACCGAATTGATCTGTCGGAATGAAACCTTGCGCGAAAGGAGTTTCTTCCCGGTAAAAATATCATATACTGCCACAATTCCTTTTGAATCGCCGGTTACGATTTTTGATGGCGAAATGAAAGAGATCGAATTTACAATACCGGGGGCGGTTTTGATCTGGTTGATCACTTCACCTGTCGGGTACTTGCGTACTTTAATGAGGCAGTCGAACCCTGAACTGACAAGATGATTTCCATCAGGTGAAAAAACTGCTGTTTTAGTCCCGTTGACATGAGAAGTTTGGGGGATTACATCAAACGACTGTGAGTTGCCGGTTCCCAATAAAAATAATGTTAATAACAGCGTCAGCACCCTGTTTCCCAGAGTCATTTCTTTTTCCTCATAAAGTTTTCTGAATTTCTTCAGATTAAAAATACTAAATCTTTAAATTATAGTTATAAGAATTTAGTTTTTTCTGATCCCAAGATTCATGGAGAGAGTGTGAGCGAAACCTACGAGAAAGCCGGCGTTAGCATAGAAGCGGGCGATGAAACAGTTAGAAGAATAAAATCATTGGCAAGATCAACTTTTGGGAAGAATGTTCTGAGTGACATAGGGCTGTTCGGCTCCTTTTTTGAGCTGGATGTAACAAAATACAAAAAGCCGGTGCTTGTTTCAAGTGTTGATGGGGTCGGTACCAAATTAAAAGTCGCGTTCGCACTTAACAAACACGACACAGTCGGGCATGATCTGGTTAATCATTGCGTTAATGACATCGCTGTATGCGGCGCTGAACCGCTTTATTTCCTCGATTATATGGCATTTGGTAAACTTGATCCAGCCGTGGCTGAAAAGATCGTGGAAGGATTCACGAAGGGATGCCTTGAAAACGGATGCGCATTAATTGGTGGAGAAACGGCAGAAATGCCCGGGTTGTACGCGGAAGGGGAGTACGACATGTCGGGTACCATTGTCGGCGTGGTTGAAAAAGAGAGAGTGATCAACGGCACCGGAATCATGAAAGGTGACTGCCTTTTGGGTTTCCATTCATCAGGTTTACATACTAACGGGTACTCGCTTGCAAGAAAAGCACTGTTCAGCAAATACAGTCCGAAGGAATATATCGATGAACTTGGAGGCAGGCTTGGTGACTCGCTTCTGACAATACACCGTTCGTACTTGAAACTGATAAGGGCACTCCACGAGTCAAATCTGGTGACAGGACTTTCACACATAACAGGTGGGGGGATAGTGGGGAACACCTCTCGGGTTGTACCGAAAGGCCTCGAACTCCAAATTGACTGGGATTCATGGGAAATTCCCCTGATATTTGAGTTGATAAGAAGAACCGGTGATATCCCTGTGGAAGAGATGAGGCACGTATTTAACCTCGGTATTGGTTTGATAGCAATTGTTCCAAAAGATAAAGTTGATGAAGCCATCGCGATCTCAGCCTCTTTAAATGAGAAAGCCCTTCTTGTAGGGGAGATCGTCTGATCAAATGAGATTTTTTAAATCAATCCTGTTTTCTCTCATTCTTGCCGGTTTTATTTCACGGATGGCTGCGCAGTCCACCGTATTGCCCGATACTACAATCGATATATTGTCTTATCACCTCGAACTTGGTCTGGTGGATAATTTCACAAAGAAGAGCCAGAGAGCATTTGAAGGAAAAGAGACCATACGGTTAGTGATCCGTTCCATCGGGGGAGATAGAATCTTCAAACTTCACGCGAGTCAATCGACGATCATTCCTTTAAAAGTCTCGGGTGTTGAATTAGTGAAGCATGAAGGAGGAAGACTCTTTCTGAAACTGCCAAGTGAGGTACAGGAGCGAGATTCACTTACAGTTGTACTGAATTACCGCCATTCAGGTGCAAAAGATGAAGGCCTGTTTGTCTCATCCGGTTCGGTTTTTACCAATAATGCACCGGTGGAAGCGAGAGACTGGTTTATCTGCAACGATCATCCCGCGGATAAGGCTCTTTTCTCGATCTCTGTTTTGGTGCCCTCGAATGTGACAGTGGGAGCTGTGGGACTTCTTGACGAAGTTAAGGACACAACCGGCGGTAAAAAATGGACCTGGCGCAGTATTCATCCTATGGCGACATATCAAATGGTCTTCTCGGCATCATCAGAATACAAAGTTAAAAAGAGCAGTGTCAGGTCAAAGGTTTCCGGAAGGGATATCCCGGTTGAACTTTACTGGAGGAAAAAAGAGAACGAAAGGGAAGTGAATTACATTCTTGATGTGATACCTGTGATGCTCGATTTCTTTGAGGATCACTTTGGAGCCTACCCATTCGAAAAAATTTCGTTCGCCACCCTCACTTCCGACTTTCCTTACGGGGGCATGGAAAACCAGAGCTTCATCACCCTTTGTTCAGGCTGCTGGTATGATCTTCTGGCTGTCCATGAGTTCGCGCACCAGTGGTTTGGTGACCTGATAACACCTGCCAATTGGGAAGATATCTGGTTAAATGAGGGTTTCGCGGAATATATGGAAGCTTTCTGGGTGGAAAGATGGACCAATCCTGAGGATGACCAGTACCGGGCTGTGATGCGGGACTTTGTTAATTACTATTTCATTGCCAACCCTAAGGAAGCAATTTCTGAGTCGAAATGGAACACTGATCTCCCACCCGGCGAAGAGTTCTACAACCCGGCACTGATATATAAAAAGGCTGCCTGCGTAATTTACATGTTAAGAGAAGAGGTGGGGAAAGAGAACTTTTTAAAGATTCTTAAACAGTACACGACCGATCCGAAGCTACAGTTCAGCAACGCGAAGACTTCAGATTTTATTGGTATGACCAATGAAGTTACCGGGAAAGATTATAACTGGTTCTTCGATCAGTGGCTGAAATATCCAGGGCATCCTGTATATGTGAATAAATTCCGGTTCTTGGAAGAAAACGGGATCAACATTCTGGAAGCGACTTTCATTCAGGAAGATTGGGAGAGGCTATATTATAAATCATCATTTGAACTCCAGGTAAAGTACAATGATGGCACATCAGAGTTATTTACCGGTTTCAATTCAGATAATGGAGAGACATTCAGATTTAAAGTAAAACCGGGGGCTGACAGTGTGATCTTTGATCCCGCGGAGAAGATCATCCTCAAAAAAGTTTATTGATACCCGGGTATTTACTTTAAATTGATCAGCCAGGAGGCCAGGTCATCTTTCTGCCTCCGAGAAGGTGCATGTGGAGGTGCTGAACTTCCTGACCGCCATCATCTCCGTTATTGATGACTAATCTGTAACCTTTTTCGGAAATACCAAGCTCAGTCGCTATCTTCCTTGCGGCGGCAAAAAGGTCCGCTAAAAGCGCGGACTCTGCGACAGGATCAATATTGTGGATACGGTCGATCTCTTTCTTGGGTATGATCAAAACATGAACCGGAGCCTGTGGATTGATATCTTTGAACGCTAAAACGGTCTCGCTTTCATAGACGATGGCAGCCGGAATTTCTTTCCTGATAATTTTGGAAAAAATGGTCTCGCCCATTTTAATCTCCTTTTTCTATTCCGTATTTTTTCAATTTATTGTATAGATGGCTTCTCTGAATGTCGAGGTCTTCGGCTGTTTTACTGATATTCCATCCATTCATTTCGAGTTGCCTAAGAATGTAAGCTTTTTCAGCACGGTCTTTGAAATCCTGAAAAGAACTGCTTTCAGAGATCAGATCGTCGATCGAAACCTTTTCGACGGGAAGAAGAAAATCGATATCATTCAGTTTGATCGTATGTGAATTAACAAGAATGATAATGCGTTCGATGATGTTTCTAAGCTCTCTTACGTTTCCTGTCCATTTCAATTTTTTTAGAAGAACGAGGGCATCGTCAGAGAATGAGGGGACGAGTTTCTTGTGTTTCCTTGCTATCTCACCCGCGAAATGATTTACGAGAAGGGGAATATCCTCGGTTCTCTCACGGAGAGGTGGAACTTTAATCGGGATCACATTGAGCCTGTGATACAAGTCTTCTCTGAACTCACCCTTCGAGATCATCTCGGCAAGGTCCCTGTTGGTTGCGGAAACAATTCTCACATCAACGGGTATCTTCTTTGATCCGCCAACGCGTTCTATCATTCCATCTTCAATAGCTCTCAAAACTTTCGCCTGAGCCTGCAAACTCATGTCACCGATCTCATCAAGGAAAAGTGTTCCTTTGTCAGCGAGTTCAAATTTTCCGGTTCTTTGATTTAGCGCGCCGGTGAACGACCCCTTCTCGTGCCCAAACAATTCCGACTCGATCAATTCGTTGGGAATCGCGGCGCAGTTAACTTCTACGAAAGGGAACGCTGATCTTGGTGAATTGGTGTGTATGGCTCTTGCAACTAATTCCTTTCCCGTGCCATTCTCTCCGAGAATAAGCACCCGGGCATCGGTGGGTGCAACTTTGGCAATGATCTCCAGAATGGCTTTTATCTGTTTCGAGTTCCCGAGGATCGGTGAGGGGGTTTCGATCTCCTTTTTAATCGTTTCAAACTCTTTTTTCAGTATCGCCTGTTCAGAGGCGTTTCTCACAGTGATCAAAAGTTTGTCGCGGTCCACCGGTTTTTCAAGAAAATCGAAAGCCCCGGTTTTTGTTGCTTTTATCGCGTTTTCAATGTTCCCGTAGGCAGAGATAATTATCACATTCAGGTGTTTATCAATTTCTTTAATTCTCCTGAGGGTTTCAAAACCATCAATACCGGGCATATTGATATCGAGAAGAACGGCATCAAATTTTTGTTCCGCTATCCGGGCAAGCCCCTTTTCGCCGGTTTCAGCTTCACCTGTTTCATACCCCTCGTATTCGAGTATCATGGCGATACTCTCCCTTATACCGGGTTCGTCATCAACAATTAAAATTCTTGGCATTATCTATTTATTCGTGGAATTATAGAGTTTCAGAAAATCAGACGGTAAAAGATCATTTTTTTTCTTTAATCCGTTTCCAAATTTAATCCCAAGTGAATTAACTTTGATATCACGGTAAGAAATTTTTGAGTCGAGCTTAAAAGTTTCTTCAAATACCTCGATGAACCACCCGAAAAATTCAGTTACACCGGGGATAAAACTGTTGAACTCGATATAAGCGCTGCCAAAAAAGTGGGCGAGCTTATCCACATCGCCTGCTGGCGAGTTTGGAGAATCGGGGAAAAGATATTTCGGTAGTCTCCTGTTTTTCTCCCGGAAAATTGAATCACTGGCCGAGAAGAAGGGGATCACGAACGGGGTTCTTAGAATCGGGGAAATGATGGTCGCGGAACGGACGGTGAGACATGTCCAGATGCACGCGGCGAGGGCCGGGGATATCTCACCACCGGTCATCCTGATGGCATTCAGGTAAATTGAATCAACCAGATCTATTTCTGAGACTTTATGCGGGGTCATGAATGATTCTGAAGTAGAAATGTACCTGGTCAAGGCAGCCACGTTTTTCCCCGTTGTGCTTGATTGAGGAAGCAACCTTGTGGGGGTGACGATGAGAATGGGAATAAATATTAGAAAAAAATTTGAAGGCGACATGCCGAAATATAAAAAAACTTTAATATCTCGTCCCTTTTTTGTAAGTTTACATAATAACTATAGGTATAAAAGGAGGTCCAATGGACTCTGAAAATGACAGGCTGAGAGAGCTTGATGAGTCAAGTTATTCAGCTGAAACGCATCTTATCTATGGCAAGAACATAAGCAAGAAGTGGGACTACTCACACCACGTGGTGTCACCGCTCTCTTCATCGGTGATCTTCCGGCTTGACTCTGTTGAGAGAGGGGCCGAAGGATTCATGGAATTCGCCAATCCGGCGGTTCTCCGTTCAGATATTGATCCGATATACATTTATGACAGACTTGGCGAGCCCAACAAGGATTTGTTGGAAGAAAATCTTCAGTTCATTGAAAAAGGTGAAATGGCGGTAACTTTCGCGACGGGTATGGGAGCGATCTCAGGTGTACTTGGAGTACTGCTGAAATCGGGTGATGAATTGATCGCTCACCGTACACTTTACGGTTGCACATTCTCACTCTTCAAGAACTGGTACCCACGGCTGAACATCAAATATGTTTCGATGGATCTAAC
>JAEYUD010000163.1 GCA_023433685.1 Bacteroidota bacterium | reverse complement strand
CCCCTGTCAAGAGTACCAACATATAGCACATTTCCAGCGGAGCTGAATCCAAAACCGGTAATGTCAGCGGGCAGGCTGGGGTTCGTCATCTGCCAGGTTGTATCATTCAATTTGTACAATTCACCCTGGTTGTAATCGTATGCGTAGTATTTGCCGAGATATTTGAAATAACTGAAAGAAAAGAGTCCAAGTCCAGTACCTTGCAGACCGTTTTTGAACACACTCCAGGTGGAACCATTGTTTGTTGAAAGAATCAATCCGTTGTTTGTGCCGAGAGCTATCGAGTCGCCGCTGATCATGACACTTGAATAATAAGTGTTCGCGGGAAGACTGTTGTTGATTTTCGTCCAGAAGTTTCCATTTAGAGTATATATCCCCTCAACGGTTCTGAGTAAAACCCTGGTTTCCGAAGCGTAAATCGAGGTAACCGGGGCGGGCACACCCCCATCGAAGGTAATGCCGGAATTGAAAGGAGACCATGTGGCTCCGTTATCGGTTGAACGGTAGACTCCACCCTGTTCCCATACCGCGGGAAGGTGATCACGTCTTCTTGTACCGTTGAATCCGGCATAAATGGTAGCTCCTGATGCCACTACATCAGAGGCCTTGGAGATATAAGCGAGGGGAATCCCTGAATTGATCAGCTCCCATGAGGTACCGAGATTTGTCGACCGCATGATACCAGACTGCGAAGTAGAGAGGAGGTCGTTACCTTTGAATTTAATCAGGCTCATTGGTCCGGCTATTGAGTCCCATGCCTCACCCCCGTTCACGGTTCTGTAGGTGGTTGTACCATGCTGTGTGAAAACCACATTATCGCTGAATGCAACAGGAAGTGTCGTCGTGGCAATAATTCCGTCAGTCATGCTGAACCAGTGGCCGTCGAGCCGTTGTGAAATACCTTTTGGGGATGAGATAACTGTAATTCCATTCCGCAGGGTCACATCGGAAACAAATGAGGGGGCATTAAGAGAAACCCAACTGCCGGTTGAGGTTTCAAACCTGTAAAGGCTGTTATCTTCATTATTCACCCTGGCGAAAAAAGTGCCGTTCACGTTCTTTAAGCTCGCCACCAGACTAAAACCGCTCTGCACCGGGAGTCCGGAATCTGCCGGAACCCAGTTGGAAGCCCCGGTCTTCCTGAACAATCCGCCGGTACTGACAACAAAGGTTGTGTTGCCGTCGGAGAGAATATCGGAGATAACATCGCTCGTGCCGGGTCTGAATGAAACACTCCATGAATTGCCTGAATCATGTGACTCAAGAAGGATGTTCACATTATCCGGGTCGTCGGTCATCGCGTAGGCATAAATTGTGTTACCAACCTTAAAAAGTTTCATCAGCATGAATATCATCCGCTGCTGTCCGTTATCAGTATAAGACTTGGCAAGCGGGGTGATGCTCCAGGTCAGGCCAACATCATAGCTTGTGTAAAGTGAATCACCACTTGAATTCAGGATGTGTATCGCCTCATCAGTTATTACAGGAGTGGAGATAGAAGTTCCGGGGAATACTCTCATGAGCCAGGAAACCCCATTATCGCTTGAAACCAACATCTTATCGTAATTCAAAGCGATCACCACATTGCCCGAAAGGTGCAAAGAGGTAGCCTTCACTTCCGCGGGGGTGCCGTTCCATGAGTTGCCATCGAATACAAAAACAGTGTTGTTTCCGGTGGCGCCGATCAGGTTCTGCCCTGCTGACAGAACAGAGATGAAGTATCCTCCGGCGATGCCGTTGGTTTGTGTCCATTGTGCCTGAAGAGCCACCGGCAGGATTAAGATTAGTGTCGCGAAAATTTTGATCATGGGTTGAGATCTTTCGATATATTATTAAAATGTGATAGCCAAAATAAAAGATGCAAAACAGGAAGATCAAAATATAATTATGAATGGTTATTATTCGTGATATGGCGCAGAAAAAATCATACGCAATTTGATCAATATCACCGGATGTGCAGTTTGAGGTGGTGGTAAGTTCAAAAATATTTGTATATTTTGCGGTTGAATAACAGATCAATTGATAAGTTGGCTGAACAGTCCACCCATTAACGCAATACGGAAACTGACCCGGAAAGACCGGTCTGAATTCACAGTTTCTCGTCAGAAAACTGGAAAAATGCAAAATAACAGTAAAATCAAGCTTCTACATCTGGAGGATTCACCGCTTGACGCGGAGTTGATTCAGGGACTTATCGAAACCGCGGAGATAGAGGCCGAACTTCAACTCGTGGGGAACAAAGAGGAATTTGAGTGCGCGCTTTCTAAAGATAATTATGATGTTATAATAGTCGATTTCATGTTGCCCGGGTTCAACGCGTTTGGCGCGCTTGGTGTTGTGAGGGCTGTAGCCCCGCTCACTCCGGTTATCTGCGTTTCAGGCGCTATTGGTGAGGAAACCGCCATCGAAGTTCTAAAAGCCGGGGCAGTCGATTATGTATTGAAAGACCGACTTGCAAGGTTGCCAAGTGCCATAACTGCCGCTTACGACCTCTCGAAGGAGAGAAGAATGAGGTTGGTTTTTGAAGAAGAAAACCGCACCCTTTCCCGTGCACTTCATCAGAGCCCCATACTTATCTCCGTTACCGACAGAAATGGGAAGATACAGTTCGTAAATAAAAAAGTAACCGAATTTACCGGATTTAAATTTGCTGATCTGGTCGGGCGCGACATTTCGATCCTGGCGGCCGGAACTGAAGATCACGCGGTCATTGAAGAGATGTGGCACATTTTGCTTAAGGGTAATGAATTCAGGGGTGAACTAATGGGGAGAAAAAGTGACGGCTCCGTTTTTGATGCCTCACTTGTTGCTTCTTCCGTGGTTGATGAAAAAGGCGAGCTAACCTACTACCTTTTCGGAATGGAAGATATTACCAACCGGAAAGAGCTTGAGAAAAATCTCCTTCTCGAGAAGGAAAGGGCAGAGGTTGCCAATAAATTAAAAGATGCTTTCATAAGCAACCTGTCCCATGAGATCCGCACCCCGCTTAATGGTATTCTTGGTATGGCAAGTATAATCGAGGAGACGTACAAGCCTTATTGTGACGGTGAGCATCAGGGTTATATCACCGCGATGGAAAAATCGGTTAAACGCCTCATAACCACGGTGGAAATGTTGCTTTCAATATCAAAATTGCAGGCGGGTGATTACCCGTACAAGCCCGAACAATTCTCAATTGGTTACCTCCTCGAGAACCTGTTGCTCGATTTCACCGGTATTGCCACGGAAAAAGGTCTTCATATCACCACTTCGATCGATCCCGGTTACCCAATGGTCACGGCTGATATCGAGGCGATAAAAGATGTGTTTTCTTATATTATTGATAACGCCATTAAATACACACGCGAGGGTGGCATTGAAATAAGCACGGGCATTGACAAGGTCGGATCCGTTTACGCCAGGGTTAAAGATACAGGTGTTGGGATCTCCGAAGAATTTAAAAGAGAGCTGTTCTTGCCATTTCGCCAGCAGGAGAATGGGCTCGGCAGGCCATTCGAGGGATTGGGCCTTGGGCTCCCCATCTCTAAAAAACTTCTCGAACTTAACGGTTGCTCCATCGAGATCGAAAGTGCAGTCGGTGTCGGCACTTCGGTAACTGTTAGATTTAACCGGCCCTGAAAGTACTCATTATTATTACCGGTTTATGTTCGTCATTGTCATAAACCGTTCCTACAAAATTTTTAGACATACTCCCCGGAAAACTGTTAACTTTCGGAACAACAATTAATGGAAGTTTAATGCTTGAAGTAAAGAATATCCGAAAAGAATTCAAGAATGTCGTTGCTGTAGACGGGGTGTCATTCACCGTTGAGCCAGGGAAGATATTCGGACTTCTCGGTCCCAATGGTGCCGGGAAGACCACCACTATCCGGATGATCCTCGATATCATCAAACCAACCACCGGTGAGATCCTTATTGATGGGCGCAAACCAGGTCAGGATTTCCATAATATCACCGGTTATCTGCCCGAAGAACGTGGCCTCTACAAGAAGAGCACAGTGATAGATATTATCAAATATTTCGGTTCACTCAAGGGCATGAGCTCTGCCGCCGCCGAGCGCAACGGGCTAGCCTGGCTCAAACGGCTGGAAATAGCTGAATTCAAGAAGAGGAAAGTGCAGGAGCTCTCGAAAGGCAACCAGCAGAAAATTCAATTCATCGTTTCGGCTATTCATGATCCATCGGTACTTGTACTTGATGAACCTTTCAGCGGATTCGACCCTATTAACCAGGAGCTCGTTCGTGATGAAATTCTCCGGCTGAAAGGGGAGGGGAAAACCATTATTCTCTCAACGCACCAAATGGATCTCGCTGAAAAAATGTGCGAATCAATCTTCCTTATCAATAAAGGAATGGAAGTGGCGAGCGGCGCTCTTAAAGAAGTGAAGAGAAAATTCGGCAAGGAATTCATCAAAATAGAATATGAAGGTGATGCCGGGTTCATCAAATCCCTCCCGGGTGTTAAGCAGGCTGACCTCTACGGGAACTTCGGCGAGATTGAGGTGGATGACGGACTTGATCCTCACTCACTTCTGCCACACATCTTTCAGAAAGTGACTCTCAGACGTTTCTCGATCGAGGCACCAACTCTGAACAGAATATTTATTGATACCATCAAGCAGACAGGAGGTGAGTGATATGAAAAAAGCGTTTGAAGTCGCAAAATGGGAGTATCTACAGAAATTGCTCTCGAAAGAGTTTATTATTTCCGTTGTACTCACTCCGGTGATCTTTATAGTGTTTTCACTACTTCCTACCCTTCTTGCAGACAAGGATTCGGATGCTCCAAAGGCAATTACGATACTTGATTCAACAGGATTATATGAAACCGCCCTCAGAGCACAGCTCGAGAAAGAGAAACTGGCGAACGGTCAACCGAGATACCTGATTCCAAAGACATCGGTAACCCCAGCGGAGATCCAT
>JAEYUD010000139.1 GCA_023433685.1 Bacteroidota bacterium | reverse complement strand
GTACCGACGGCATCGAATCTTCATTTCAGAATGAATTAAAGGGTAAGACCGGCAGTAGATTTGTTATGAAAGACGGCAGGGGCTCGGTAATGACAGTTCTTGAAGAAAACTACAAGGATGCAGTACCGGGAGCAAATATAATTCTGACGATCGACAGGGGGATTCAGTCGATTCTCGAAAAAGAACTTGAGGTGGGTGTTAAAGCCGCCAGGGCGGAGAACGCGACCGGGATCATCATGGATCCGAACACTGGAGAGATACTGGCACTTGCAAACTATCCGGCTTATGATCCGGGCAAGTACATGAATTTCTCGGATGAAGTGAGGCGGAACAAAGCCATTTCAGATGTTTACGAGCCGGGCTCAACCTTCAAAGGGATCGCGATGGCAGGTATTCTCGATAAAGGACTCGCGACACTCTCGACCGTGGTGAACACCGAAAACGGCAGATATGATTTCATGGGGAAGGAGATCAAAGATCATCACGCGGCATCTTCGATGACCGTAAAAAAGGTTTTGAGGTACTCGAGCAATATCGGGATGGTTAAACTTTCTCAAAAGATCGATAAGGAAGACTTTTATCAGTACCTCCGGAGTTTTGGCTTCGGCAATTACACTTATGCCGGTTTGCCGGGAGAAGTTAAGGGAAGGCTTTTGCTGCCTGCCGAGTGGTCGGGAACCACAAAAGGTTCAATGGCATACGGATATGGGATATCGGTTACACCAATACAACTCATAACCGCTTATTCTGCATTAATAAATGGTGGTGTTCTTTATAAACCATTCATTGTAAAAGAGATCAAGGATGCCAAAGGCAACTCGATAATCTCGAATGAGCCTGTAAAAGTCAGGGATGTGATCACACCCAAAACATCTGAATTGATGCGTACCCTTATGACCGATGTTGTTGAGAACGGAACAGGCAAGAGAGCCGCGATAGAAGGGGTAAAGATCGGAGGAAAAACAGGTACCTCGAGGCGGATAGTAAACGGAGAATATTCAAAAGAGAGCTACAACTCATCGTTCATGGGTTTCTTTCCAGCTGATGCTCCAAAATACATCTGCCTGATATTGGTTAACTCTCCGAAAAGTATCGGTATTACAGGTGGTGAAGTGGCTGCTCCCGTTTTCAGAAATGTCGCCGCGCGCCTGCTTGGCAAAGACCCCAAGTTGGTAAAGGGGAATAAAAACAGTAAAAACACCGGTGATGAAGAAACTGAAGTTATTAAGTCAGAAGATGAGGTTGCTGCAGAATCCACCGGTGAAAAAGGAAACAGCGCTACAGTAAAAGTTAAAACGATGGAAGCGGCTGCACTTCAGAGTGACAGAATACCCGACCTTAAAGGGCTTTCACTCAAAGACGCGATAGCAGTGATCAGAAGGTTTGACCTTAAACTAACCTGGTCAGGTACAGGAAGGGTTGTTGAACAAAGTATTAAACCGGGCAGCAAGCCTGCCAAAGGAACAAATATTCACCTGAAATTGCAGGATCGTGCGATTTCAGGCACAAACATTTATTAGTGATGAGACTTAACGAAATACTTGACCATTTAACAGTTATTCAGCTTACCGGCGATTTCTTCGCGAAAGAGATCAACGGTATTTACCATAATTCGAACAAAGTAACCAAAGATTCCATATTTGTCGCTATTAAAGGATACAAAACCGATGGACATCTTTACGCGCTCGATGCTTACAGCAAAGGTGCCGCTGCCATCGTGGTTGAAGACCTTTACTCGATTCCCGATGAGATATTCAGAAGGAGCGGTCAGGCAAAAATAGTTGTTGCTGATACCAGAAAAGCCCTTGCCACTCTTTCGGCTGCTTATTACGGGTCTCCTTCAAAGAAACTCCGCCTTTACGGGGTAACCGGCACAAAAGGAAAAACAACAACCACTTATTTCATTAAAAAAGTATTGGAAAAAGCGGGACACAAGACCGGTCTTATCGGAACCATCGCGAACATGATAGGCGATGAAAGCATCCCGACTGATCTTACAACCCCTGAATCCGTTGAACTTAACGCTCTTTTTGCGAGAATGGTTGCTGAAGGTTGCACGGCTGCTGTTATGGAAGCATCGTCTCATTCACTCTTCCTGAAAAGGACTTACGGGCTCGATTTCGATGGGGCGATCTTTACAAATCTCTCCAGTGAGCACCGTGACTTTCACGAGACGATGGATGATTATGCTTCAGCAAAGAAAATTCTTTTCGATGGTTTGAAGCAGGGAGCACCGGCTGTATATAACATCGACGATGAATACGGCTGTTTCATGGTAAAAGACACTCAGGGAAGAAAATCAAGTTTCGGCAAGAATGGCGGCAACTACCGGCTCGAAAACATTTCGTTCGATTTCACAGGAACAACCTTCACCATCGATCACAATGGTGTGAAGACTGATCTTGGAACCAACCTCGCCGGTGAGTTCAACGCTTACAATGCTGCCGCGGTTTACGCTTTAATGGTGGAGTCAGGCTATGACAAGGAACTTGTTGCCGAGGCCATCGCTGAAACACCCCAGGTTGACGGAAGATTTGAACTGATCAAAAAGGGGGAGAAGAAAGTAATTATTGACTACGCCCATAGCCCCGGGGCATTAGAACAGGTGCTGATCAGTATCAATCAGCTCGCCGGCGATTCTCCTGTTTATACTGTGGTTGGATGTGGCGGCAACAGGGACAAGATGAAAAGGCCAGTAATGGGCAGGATAGCTTCTGAAATGTCAAACAGGGCAGTTATCACGAGTGATAATCCCAGGGATGAAGACCCCAACGAGATAATCAGTGAAGTGGTCGCCGGAATTCAGAAAGACAATTTCACAGTGGAAGCCGACCGTGAAGAGGCAATTAAAACAGCGATTCTTGAAAGTCCCGCTAACGCTTTAATTCTTATAGCAGGCAAAGGACACGAGACCTATCAAATAGTTAAAGGTGTCAAATCGCACTTTTCTGACAGGGAAGTTGCTGAAAAATATCTTGCTCAGTCAGGTATTAGGTATTAGGTGTTAGGTATCAGGTATCAGGTATTAAGATAGATGATCACGTTAAAAGACATACTTGCGATTACAGATAATAAATTCAAGATAGCCAATCTTGATGAGAATACTTTATTCTCATCAGTTGTGATCGATTCAAGAAAAGTTACACCCGGATCACTTTTCGTCGCGATCAAAGGCGAAAGGTTCGACGGGCATGATTTTATTCCGGAAGTGCTGAAAGCCGGAGCAGCTGCTGTGGTGGTAAAAAGCCGTAATTTCTTGAGCTATGCAGAAAATGGTGCTCCCGTTATCGGTGCTCCCGATACTGTGGAAGAATTTGGGAGCATTGGCGGAGCATGGAGAAGTAAACTGAATGCTCCCGTTATCGGTATAACCGGCAGCAACGGAAAGACCACAACCAAAGATATACTTGCAACGCTTTTAAGCTCAAAGTACAGAACGGTATCAACCTCTGCAAATAACAACAATCACATTGGAGTACCACTCACTCTTCTTGAGGCCGGTGCTGATACAGAATTTGTAGTTTGTGAAGTTGGCACCAACCATTTCGGTGAGATTGCGTATTCAGCATCCATTGCAAAACCCGATCATGCCACGATCACGAATATTGGTGATTCGCACATTGAGTTTCTTATTAACCGCAGCGGAGTAAGAAAAGAAAAAGAGCCGTTGTTGGCAGTTACCCGCGGCAGGGGTGGCAAGGTTTACCTTTATGTCGACGATCCATTTCTTGACCGGATGCTTAGGAGATATCCTGAGGCAATTACCCTCTCAATGAGAGGTGGCGCAATGTATAACGGTAAAGTGCTCAATTACTCAGAATCCGGACTTCCATTCATGAAAATTGAGAGGGGAGATGAAGTTGTAAAGTTTGAATTGGGACTTTATGGCAAGAAAAATTGCGATAACGCCCTGATAGCTGCCGCCATCGCGCGTGAATGCGGTATGAGCATGGAAGAGATTGGAAATGCTTTCGCGAATGTGAAAGCTCCTAAAGGAAGAATGAACCGTACGATGGTCAACGGTTTCAGCCTGATAGATGACACTTACAATGCCAACCCGGAAAGCATGAAAAGCGCTTTTGACGCGATGACCCGCGACCTGATCCATCAGCGCAGAATGGTGATACTTGGTGATATGTTCGAGCTTGGTGAAGACTCACCCATGCTACATGCAGGTCTTGCCAGATATATCAAATCCGCTAAGATAAGTCAGGCCCTGCTTACCGGAAAAGATATGAAAGAACTTCACAAAGCACTCAAGCTTGCCGGTGTAAACTCCCTTCACTTCAAAACAAAGGAGGGGATAAATGAGCATCTCTCCGGGCTTGATCTAAACGACACCCTGGTTCTCGTGAAGGGATCAAGAGGTATGAGAATGGAAGTGGTTGTTGAATATCTTAAGGAGAGAGGGAAGTAGATGCTTTATTATCTGCTCGAATACCTGAACAAAACTTTTAATCCGCCCGGTCTCGACATGGTTAAATACCTTACATTCCGGTCGGCTGTCGCGGCAATAACCGGTCTCTTCATGGCATTTTATTTTGGTCCGATGATCATCAAGAAATTGCAGGAGCACCAGATCGGTGAGAAAATTAAAGATTTCGGTCCAAAATCGCATCTCAGCAAGGCCGGAACCCCGACTATGGGGGGACTGATAGTATTGGTTTGTGTTTTCATCCCGGTACTTCTTTGGGGCGATCTTAAAAGCACATACGTCTGGCTGCTCCTTTTAGGTACAATGCTTCTTGGTGGTGTCGGATTCCTTGATGATTACCTCAAAGTGGTTAAAAAGATGAGGAACGGCCTCATCGCCCGTTACAAACTTGTTGGACAAGTGAGTGTGGGGCTAATAGTTGGTGTGGTACTTTATTTTTCACCTGAGTTTAACGATGTGCAGGGTCTGACCACAATACCATTTTTCAAAGATCTCAATCTTGATCTGCAATATCTTTACATTCCGGCGGTCATTTTTATAATCACCGCCACATCAAATGCAGTGAATCTCACAGATGGACTAGACGGTCTTGCGATAGGTCTTACGATAATAGCAATGCTGGCGCTTGGATTGATCAGCTATGTTTCGGGCAATATGATCTACTCCGATTATCTGAACATCATTTACCTTCAAGGCTCGGGCGAACTGACGGTTTTCATTGCCGCCTTGATCGGTGCTGGTCTGGGGTTTTTGTGGTACAACTTCTACCCGGCGCAGGTTTTTATGGGGGATACCGGCAGTCTGGCCCTTGGTGGCGCGCTCGGTATCATTTCAGTTATGGTAAGAAAAGAGCTTTTGCTTCCACTTCTCGCGGGGGTTTTCTTTTTTGAGACAATATCGGTAATAATTCAGACATCATACTTCAAATACACTAAAAAGAAATATGGTGAAGGAAGAAGACTTTTCAAAATGGCACCGATTCACCATCATTTCGAGATGGAGGGTTGGGCCGAACCCAAGATCGTTGTGCGATTTTACATTATAGGTATCATTCTCGCGATCATAAGTTTAACATCATTCAAGATCAGATAAAACAGTGACCAATTACGAGAAACTCCGGATTACGATAATAGGCGCTGCCAGAAGTGGCGAAGCGGCTGCATTTCTCGCTAAAAAGGCGGGAGCTGTTCCGTTCGTGAGCGACAATGGTGCTCCCGAAAAACTCCGGGAAGTGGCGGGCCGTCTTTCTGAAGCCGGGATCGAGTTCGAAGCCGGTGCCAACTCCGAAAGGGCTTTGGATTGTGATCTTATGATAGTCTCCCCGGGTGTTCCGATGGAGGCAAAAGTTATAGAAGATGCTGCCGACCGTGGTATCCGCATGATAAGCGAGATCGAGTTCGCCGCGTCACTCTGCATGGGACAGATCTACGCGATAACCGGCACGAACGGTAAAACAACCACAACTTCATTGTTATATCACATTTTCAAATTGTCCGGCAAGAAAACTTTTACTGCCGGAAACATTGGTATAGCTTTCTCTGATATAGTCACAGGATGTGACGAAAACACTCTGATCGCGCTTGAGGTTTCGAGTTTTCAGCTTGATCTCATCAGAAACTTCAAACCGAAAGGGGCAGCACTTCTTAACATTACACCCGACCATCTTAACCGGTACGGATATAAGTTTGAGAATTACATCGCGTCAAAATACCGTATTTTCATGAATCAGTCGGAAAGCGATTTATCAGTTTATAATTTTGATGATCCCGTTACCCGGGAGCACGGCTATAAAGGTGCCCGGATTCAGTTTTTCTCGACCGCTTCAGAAGTTTCTGATGGCACATACCTGAAAGGGAACGAATTGATATCTGTTTCAGGTGGCGAAAAAATATTCTCATTCGATGTTAACAGGTTGAGGATAAGAGGAGAGCACAATTACGCCAATGCAGCCGCGGCAATTACTCTCGCGCTCGGCGCGGGACTCTCTCAGGAAGTTATTGCCGAAGGACTGAGTACTTTCGAGGCAGTTGAGCACAGGCTTGAACCCGTTCCTTCAGGTGACGGTATCATTTACATCAACGACTCGAAAGCCACCAATGTCGACTCGGTGATTTACGCTTTGCGGAGTTTCAATTCACCAATTTACCTCATTCTTGGCGGTATCGACAAAGGCAACAATTACGATCTGATCAAGGATCTGGTACTTAAAAATGTAAAAAAGATTTACGCAATCGGTGAATCGGCAGATACGGTGATCAATTATTTCTCCGGACTTCTCCCTGTCGAGAGGCTTGGCTCGCTTCGTGAATGTGTTGAGCACGGGCATCAGGAGGCTAAACCCGGTGAGGTTGTTCTACTTTCACCCGCGTGCGCGAGTTTCGACATGTTCAACAGTTATGAGCACCGCGGCAAAGTATTTAAAGAAACGGTCAGGGAGATAGCCGGATGAGGCTTTACTCGAGCATGATCTTCATCAGTGCCGTGCTTCTTGTGATCTTTGGATCACTTTTAGTTCTGAGTGCCAGCAGCACGTTCTCTACAGTGAAGTTTGATAATGCAGAGTACCTTTTTGGAAGCCATGTGTGGAAGGCGGTTTTCGGTGTCGGACTCATGATCGGTCTCGCGTTCATAGATTACCATTATTACAAGGTATACAGCAAGTGGTTGATGATCCTCGGCATCATTCTTCTATTGATGGTTTTCTTTTTCGCGCCCAATATAAAAGGTTCGATGCGTGTTCTTTCATTCGGTGGTCTTTCTTTCCAGCCGGTTGAATTGGTTAAACTTTTCCTTTTCATTCATCTTGCAGCGTTGCTTGAGAAAACCGGGGATGATATCACCGATCTTCGGCTTGGAGTTGTGAATCCGATGATCTGGATAGGTGCCGTTGCCGGACTCGTTTTTCTACAGCCGAATGTTAGTAACGGTGTTTTGATTTTGGTAACCGGTATCGCGATACTGTTCGTAGCCGGAATTGACAGAAGGCACTTCCTGGCTTTTGCCGGATCTGGTGGTGCTCTGGCTCTTATTTACGCGCTCATAAAACCCCACTCGTTTAAGAGAATAGCAACTCATATCGGCGCTGTTTTTGGTAATGGTGATTTCCATCCACAGGTGCAGCAGTCACTTTACGGACTTGGAAGTGGTGGTATACTTGGAGTTGGGCTCGGGCACAGCGCGCAGAGGAACCTCTTTCTTCCCGAAGCCTACGGCGATTTTATATTCGCGATCGTAGGTGAGGAGGCCGGACTTGTCGGTACCATCGGAGTGCTTGTTCTTTACAGTTCGATCTTTGTGTTTGGCCTTTTGATAGCGAAGAACGCGAAAGACAAATTTGGTAAACTTCTCGCTTTTGGGATATCATTTTCGATCGCCATCTATGCTTTTGTGAACGCTGCCGTGGCAATCGGGGTGTTCCCGATTACAGGTCTGCCACTTCCACTTATAAGTCATGGTGGAACCGCGATCGTGATAGTTTGTGCCTCCCTTGGTATACTGCTTAACATCGGTTTAAGTGCCAAACCAAAGGAAGTTAAATCAACCGTCGAAAAAGAGGCAAAGACGTGGCAGGAACAGCCGGTATAAGGGTTATTTTTGCCGGAGGTGGCACCGGAGGACACGTTTTCCCGGCAATAGCGGTTGCAGAGAGGATCAGGGACGCGGAACCGGATGCAGAAATTCTTTTTACAGGCACAAAGGGGAAAATAGAAGCTTCAGCTGTTCCGGCAGCAGGATTTGAATTCCGGAGCATCTGGATATCGGGTTTTTCAAGAAGCAGCATGAAGGAGAACATTCTCTTTCCGCTCAAGCTGATAGTAAGCACATTTCAGGCGATCGCGATCTGCATGAAATTCAAACCGAAAGTGATAGTCGCAACCGGGGGATATGTTTCCGGACCTTCTGTCATCGGAGCTCGGGTTATGGGGGCAAAAGTTTTATTGATCGAACCGAACAGTTATCCGGGGATAACAACAAGACTCCTGGAAACAAGGGCGGAAGAGATCCATCTGATGTTTAAGGATGCGGTTGAATACCTCCGGGTAAAAGACCGTACTTTCATCACAGGTGATCCCGTAAGAAAAAGCCTCGCTGAAACGGATCCCGAGAAGGCGAGAAAGGCCCTTGGAATTGGGGCTGATGAAAGGGTATTGTTCGTTGTTGGCGGCAGTCTGGGAGCAAAAGCGATCAACAGCGCGATTGCCGGATTGTTGGAAGTGCTTGAAAAAGAAGGGGTTACGGTAATTTGGCAAACCGGAAAAAGCACTTACGAATCATTTAAGAAATTTGGTTCAGAGAAGGTTAAGATTTTCCCGTTCATAGAAAACATGAACGAAGTCTACTCGGCGGCGGATGTGGTATTGGCAAGGGCGGGGGCAACCACGCTCGCGGAACTTGCTTTTCTGAACAAACCCTCAGTACTTGTTCCGCTTCCGCAGGCAGCGGAGAACCATCAGTTCAAAAACGCCAGATCGATGGTTGATGCAGGTGCCGCGTTGCTGGTTGAAGAGAAAAATATTGAAAGTGAGTTGCTACCAAGCCTTACCGCCCTTCTTAACAACAGTGAGGCAAGGGAAGAAATGATCAGCAAACTTAAAAACCTCGGTGGCAAGGATGCCGCTGAAGTAATTGCCCGCCGGGTATTGAACGCGTGCAGGTATGGAAGTTTTAGTTAGAGGATAGAATGTTTTCAAAGTTTACAAAAGTTCATTTTGTCGGTATCGGTGGCATCGGAATGAGTTCTATCGCCGAGATATTGATCTCGAGAGGATTCACAGTTTCGGGGTCTGACCGTGCGAAGAGTGACATCACCGACAGGCTTGAGTCGATCGGAGCATCAATATATGAAGGTCACGCCGCTGAAAACGTAAAAGATGTCGATGTTCTCGTCTATTCATCAGCTGTCTCGGAGTCAAATCCCGAAGTGAAGGCTGCAATCGACAGAAACATACCCGTGATCAAGCGTTCTGAAATGCTTGCCGAAACAATGAGAATGCAGAAATACGGCATCGGTATCGCCGGTACCCACGGTAAGACAACCACCACATCGATGACTGGGCTTGTTCTGACCGAAGCGGGCATTGACCCCACAATTATTGTGGGCGGAAAACTTTCCGGTCTCGGTGGCACGAACGCGAGACTCGGAGCAGGTGATTTTATCGTGGTTGAAGCCGATGAGTTCGACAGAACATTTCTCAAACTGATGCCGGCGATCGCGGCGATAACAACTCTTGAGCGGGAGCACCTTGACACATACAGGGATCTTGACGACATCAAGGGAGCATTTATCGAATTCGCGAATAAAGTGCCTTTCTATGGGTTTGTGGTTCTCTGCATGGATGAGCCCGCGCTTCTTGATATCAGACCCTCGATCAATAAGAGGGTGATCACTTATGGTATCACGCCACAGGCTGATCTGAGAGCGGTTAACATCTCCCATGACGGGTACAAAACGAAGTACACGGTTGTGTACAACAATGAGACACTTGGTGAGATCACCTTAAAGGTGCCGGGGCTGCACAATGTAAAGAACTCATTGGTCGCGGTTACAATCGCGCTTGAGCTTGAAGTACCGTTCGCGACCATCAAAACCGCGCTCGAGAAATTCAGCGGTGTTTACAGAAGATTTGAAGTAAAGTTCGACGAAGATATCATGGTGGTTGATGACTACGGGCATCACCCGACAGAGACCACAGCGACTCTTTCAGGTATCAGAGCGGGATGGCAGCGTAGATTGGTATCAGTGTTTCAGCCACATCTTTTCTCAAGAACCAGGGATTTCTACCAGGAGTTTGGACGTTCGTTCCTTAATTCAGACGTCTTTATCTGCACAGATGTCTATCCGGCACGTGAAGAGCCCATTGAAGGGGTCACCGGGCAGTTGGTTGCCGAGGCCGCGCGCAAGATGGGTCACAAGAACGTAATATACGTTGAAAGTAAGGAAGAAGTGCCATCAATACTTATGAAAATATCTCAGCCGGGTGACATAGTGGTCACACTTGGCGCGGGTGATATCTGGAAGTATGGCGAAAAATTTGTTCAGCTTCATAAAGAGAACAAAAATAAATGAAAAAAGGGAGGGTGATACCCGCGCTTGTTCTTCTTGTACTTCTGGCTGCCGGAGCGACGGCACTTCCGGGACTCTTTTTCAAGAAAGAGATTTCGCAGAAGGTTACTGGATATGAACTTACAGGCGCGAAGATGCTCACCCCCGATGAATACGTGGCATTCGCCAAGGCGGTACCCGCCAAAGGTGATTACCCTGATCTGAATATATTTTATGACCGTCTTATGAACCACCCTTACATCAAGAAGCTGGAAATGAAGCTTGGTGACGGGGGAAAGGTTAAGATAGAGATAGAGGAAAAGGAGATTGCCGCCTCGGTTTATATCGGTGACAAGCTTGTTCTTCTCTCCAGAGAACTTGAAGTGCTCCCGCTGTTAAAGGAGCTGAAAACTTTTGACTGGCCCGTGATAAGAAACACCAGACTTGACAAGGTTGCATACTTCAAGGTTTTTGCCGATTCAACCATACTCCCGGGTTACAAGATCGCGAGAGCTTGCAAACTTGCCGGTGGGGCTTTGGCTGCAAATCTCTCCGAGATCGACCTGAGAAGAGGTGGTGACATTATACTGATATTCTCAGACATGAGACCCCCTGTTATTTGTAACAGGAAGGCGATCGCGGAGCAGATCCTCACCTTAAAACAGCTCAGAGAGGCGGGAAAACAGTTTTCGCTTGATGATGGAGTTGAATACATCGATTTGAGGTATTCGGGGAAGGTTTTTTTAGGCAACGCCAGGAAATTGGAAAAGAAAGATGAAAAAAGAGATAATAACAGGGCTTGACATCGGTTCCACCAGGGTTCGTGCCGTTATCGCCGAAAGGCTCGACAGCAAGAAGTATCGTCTGCTCGGTTCAGGCGAGGCTCCTTGCGACGGGCTCATGAAAGGCGAAGTTGTGAATATCGTCTCCACTTCGGAGTCGATCAAGCAGGCGCTCAAAGAAGCTGAAGGTGTGGCGGGAGTTGAAGCTGAAAATATTGTAACCGGTGTCTCCGGTGAGAACACGAACAGTATCAGATCAAGAAATTATGTGAACATCAACAACGAAGATGGTGTGGTCACAGTTGATGATCTTAAGAGGTTGAAAGCTGATCTGAAAAATATTTCATTCTCAAAAGACATGATGATCCTCCACATTCTTCATGAGGAGTTCTTCGTCGACCGTCAGGGAAGTGTCACCAAACCACTTGGTGTGGCATGCTCCCGGCTTGAAGCTGCAAACTATATCATTATGGCTGCCGCAAACTCGATACAGAATATCAGAAAAGCGGTAAAAAAAGCTGGATATGATGTAAGTGATCTCAAATTGCAATCACTCGCTTCCGCGGCCGCGGTTCTCGATCCCGCGGAGAAAGACCTCGGGGTTCTGCTGATCGATCTCGGTTCCGGCACCACCAATGTGCTCACATATCAGAGCAATGCCATAAGGTTTTCCCGGGTGTTTGGCATAGGCGGTCAGAGGGTTTCACTTGACATAAAGGAATTCTTAAGTGTTGTGGCGGAAGATGCCGAAAAGCTGAAAGTTGAATATGGCTACGCCACCGAGTCGGCAATAGTCAGAGATGATCTGATCCCGATCAAAGGTGTGGGTCCAAGACCAAGCACAAAGATACCGACCAGCCTCCTCACACAGATCATCAAAAGCAGGCTCTCGGAGCTTTTCAAGATGATCAATACCGAACTTGAAAAAGCGGACGTGAAGGGGAAGATCAGAACCGGTGTTGTGCTTACCGGCGGTGGGGCATTACTAAAAGGTGTTACCGATCTTGCTGAACAGGTGTTCGGGATGCCCGCGAGAATAGGTTTACCGATCGAAGACTATTATGAAGGTGAACCCGGTACACTCGCCCAGCCGGAGTACGCATCACTTCTTGGGTTGCTCCTCCCGATCGAAGAGGACTTCATTGCAGAGGATGATGAGGAAGAAAAACCGAAAAAAACGGGAAGCTTCTGGGGCAAAAGTGACACCAAAAAGGAAAAAAAGAGCACAACCGAGAAGAGAAAAGGTAAATTCGGGGATTTCCTTAAAGGAGTAAAGAACCGCTTTGAAGAGCTCTAAAAAAAACATTCTGTTTGTTATAGGTAGAGAACTCTCCCTCCATGTTAATGAGATGGGGGAGGATACGGGGGATAAAATCGATATAGTTTTCGCGGGAACCGATGAGGCTGACCTCAAGAATTACACCGCGGGAAAAAAGCTGATAGTAAATGAAGGTATCCGCGACTTTTACACTGACGATTCGATCCTCTTCATCAATCAGAAAGAGTTTGATGACCTCAAGCGGGCAATAGGGTATCTTCTAAAAGGGCACAAAGCGGTATATGTGGTTTTTATGACGGGTGATCCTCTCTCACTCGCGGTCTCTCCGATGATCGCGCAGGAAGCGGATGAACTTAATATCAAAACAAGTTTCATCGGGGTGAAAACTGAAGATGAAGATAAACGTGTGACTGAAGAGAATCTGAAATATTTCCTGAAAAACAGGTACAGACTCTACATTATTGACAGAATAAACAATGAATTCTCCCTCCACGCGAATGAGGAGGACTCCAGGGATGAGTTACTGATTGAAGTGATCAATTCGCTGGTAAAAAGATTTAAACAGGCTGAAAAAAAATTAAAGTAATCCGGAGGTATTTATGCCATTTGCAACACTCGAAAAACATGAAGTCGTACTTCGCGCAAACCTGAAAGTGGTTGGAGTCGGTGGAGGAGGCTGTAACG
>JAEYUD010000106.1 GCA_023433685.1 Bacteroidota bacterium | reverse complement strand
GCTATAAGGGGGGAAGGGTTGCTTCCACTACTGCTGTTGAGGCGATAAAAGGGTATTTTGAGCAGGTTAAACCGGGTGGGGATTTGAGGATTGAGCTGTTCAATTCGCTTAAAGCGGCTGACAGGGCAATATCGGTAAAAGCTCAGGAGGATATTGAGCTAAGCAAGATGGGGTCGACCGCTGTTGTGGTCTTGATCCGTGGCAGCAAGTTGTTCTTCGCGCACATTGGCGACAGTCGTATTTATC
Source organism: Bacteroidota bacterium (assembly GCA_023433685.1). Classification (GTDB taxonomy): domain Bacteria; phylum Bacteroidota; class Ignavibacteria; order Ignavibacteriales; family Ignavibacteriaceae; genus UTCHB3. The sequence continues at coordinate 5,366 of JAEYUD010000106.1, read as the reverse complement.
GCGTGAGGGATGGGGAGATCGAGCGGTTGACGCGGGATCACTCATTGGTTCAGGAGATGGTTGACAACGATATTATCAGTGAAAAAGAAGCGGAGCAGCATCCTCAGCGAAACGTTATCTTGCGCTCTTTGGGGCCAAACGGCAACTCGGAGCCACAGGTTGATCCGAGGGATGAGGTTTTGTTCAAAGATGATTTTCTGATCCTGTGCAGTGACGGGCTTACCGGTCATGTTGAGGATGGTGAGATCAGGGATATTGTTCTTAAACACTCTCCACCTGAGGCATGCGAGAAGCTCGTGGCCCTGGCGAACGAGCGGGGTGGAAAGGATAATATTACCGTTCAGGTTGTCAAGATCGTTGAGGGGAAGAGAAGGGCAGCGAGTCTAAGAGACAAGGCGATGGTGAAGCAGGCGGGAATCATATTTGGGGTGGCAGTTGTCGTATTCCTGTTGTGGCTGTTCCTTTCCAATTTTAATCACGGGATCAAGATTCCTGAACCCGTGAAGACTGTGGATAGTGTGAAGACGGGGAAATGAAATGTTAAATGTTAAATGTTAAATGTTATTCGCCTTCGGCAGATTAATTATTAGCTAACAGCTATTGGTTTTCTGTCGGGTTAAGGTGGGGAGTGTGGTCCGCTGAGGTGGATTGGTTTTTAGTTTTTTTAATGAGGCATGAATGTTTGTAGAGAACCAGGTTGTGAAAGACGAGTACAGGATCATCCGCAAGGTTGGTGAAGGCGGAATGGGTACGGTGTATCTGGCTGAGGATATTCATATGCAGCAGGAAGTGGCGATCAAGTTGCTTCATCCGGCACTTACCAATGATCCTGAGATTGTCGAGAGGTTTAAAACCGAGGCGAAGGCGCAGTATAAACTGACTCATCCTTATATTGTGAAGCTAACGCGGCTGGTTCAGTTCGGGGAAGACTACTTTATTGTGATGGAGTATGTTGAGGGGATGACTCTTAAGGATATGCTTAAGAAAACCGGATTGTTGCCGGAAGACAGGGCACTGCCGATCTTTCACAAGATTTTACGGGGGCTTGAGTATGCTCATTCGCAGGGGATCATTCATCGTGACATTAAGCCGGGCAATATTATTATCGACAAGAACGGGAATCCAAAGATCACTGATTTTGGGATCGCCAAGATACTGGGTGACAAGGGGATGACGCAGACCGGGACGAAGCTTGGGACTGTGTATTACATGTCGCCTGAGCAGATCAAGAATCCAAAGGGGGTTGATCAGCGTACCGATGTTTATTCGCTTGGTGTAACCCTTTATGAGATGCTGACCGGGAGGTTACCATACAATGTGGGGCTGGAGTCGGAATATGATCTGATGAACGAGATCGTGAATACTCCGATAAAGAATCCGCTTGATTATTATCCGCATATCTCACCGGGTGTGGTCAAAATGATCTACCACATGACGTCGAAAGACAAGCTTCAGCGGTTCTCTCATTGCGAGGAGTACCTTGACTACCATCTTCGTCCGGTGGGTGATGAGAAGCAGTCGCCTTCACAGAAGGTCTCGAGCGGAGCCGCTTCTTTTGTGCTTTTGCTGTTTCTGACGGGTGTTGTGGTTCTTCTTTTCATCTTTGGGAAGGATTTGTCGCGGATGATCCAGGGGAGCAAGGTTGTGCCTGACAGTACGATTGTGAACCGTGATTCGATCGACAGGGCCGAGTACGAGAGATTGCAGAGGGAGAAGCGGAACAGGGACAAAGCGGCACAAGAGGTTAAGAAAGACACTTCTTCCGTGGTGAAGAAGGATACAACCAAACCGAAGCCGAAACCCCAGGGGGATGAAGAAGTGATTCCGGCGGATACTACTAATTAAATGTGAAATGTTAAATGTTAAATGTTATTGCCTTCGGCGGGTTTAGGTATTAGTTATGATTGACAGAAAGTATTTTGGTGTAATGAGGCTATCTGCGATCGTGTTCGCTGTGATCGTGGCCGGGGTGCTGCTGGTTGACTATTTGCTTTTCGCGGTGAAGGAGAACGGGATTACCGCGGTTGTGCACAGTGACAGGGTTGTGGTTACAAAACTTACCGATTCGGTGGTTGAGGTGAAGGTTCCGTTGGTGGTGAAGAATTTTTTATCGCTTGATGTGAGCTCCGGTGATCTTAAGGTATCGTTGGGGGGTAAGACTGTGCCTGTGGGCACTGGTGGTTTTATTGTTGGCGCCGGAAGTGAAGATACCGTTTTTATTCCTCTAAGTCTGAAGACTGTGAAAGGTGATTCCGCGGGGGTTAAGGTTGAATTCAAGGTTTCTTTTACGGCAGGTGTGTTTTACAGGAGTTGGAGTGGGAGTTATTCAGGGAGTCTTGAGGTAACTTCATTATTGAGTGGAGTGGTGAAAGAGACGGCAGACTCGTTTTTTAACTCTGAAAAGTACATAAAGGGTACTTACAAGGTTGAAGGTACGACTCTCACGGCAAAACTGCATGTGACTAATCCTTTTCCTTACCCTGTGACATTGAGTTTTGAGAAGAAGCCGGGGCTTAAGTCGGGTGGCAGCAATTCGGTTCTGTCCCTTTCAGATGTGCCGCCACTTGTTGTCGATCCCAATGGGAAGGGGGAGATCGTAACCGCATTTAATATTGCTGCCTTGAAACCTGCGAAGAACGGTGATGCCAAGCATGCATACGCCCTTTTTGGAAACATTATAACAAATGTCGCGGGCGCGGAGGAGCAGCGCTCAAAGTCTGTCGTACTGAAATAGCTGGTTTGTTTCCGCGGGGATCATCACATTTGGGTAATTTGCCATGTCCACCCGGATTCCTTGGTTGCCATTATGATGCCGGGCTTCATTTTTTTTAACCGAATTCGATTATTTCTGTCCGAAATTTATAGAATTCGCCCAAAGCATTCACGCCTTTAAATTTTCTATATTGAATTGATAAAAATTGATTTTTCGGAACCGGAATGAAGAAGAAACTCCCCATAATAACCTCTGACTTTGCCACTCTCGTTGGTGGCGGGGGTTACTATGTCGATAAAACCAGGTACATCCGGATTTTGGAGGAGCTAAACTTCCCGAATATTTTCTTCCTGCGCCCACGCCGTTTCGGTAAATCCCTTTTTCTCTCGATGCTTGAATATTATTACGGTATGCAACACGCTGAGAGATTTGATGAACTTTTCGGTGAATATTTTATAGGCAAGCCTGAAAATGTTACCTCCCTAAGAAGCAGTTACTTCGTCCTCAAATTTAACTTTAGCGGGATCGACACCGGAATTGAAGAGGAAATCAGGTTTAAGTTCGATGAGGAAGTTCGCTCCGCCATTAAAATGTTCCTTTATACCTACGGGATAGGCCGTGAAGAAGAGATCAACAATGCGATTGAACCAACCGATTCAGCTTCACTTCTAAGGAGATTTATAACTCTTTTTGTCAAGTACAAAAGAGGATCGAAGATTTTTGTTCTGGTCGATGAATATGATCATTTCACGAACGAGCTTTTTTCCTTCAACCGCGGGCATTTTTCAGAGGCTGTTGCCGGTAATGGTTGGGTCAGGAAATTCTATGAAGTGATCAAGCAGTACATGGGTGACGGTATAATCGTCAGATTCTTCGCTACCGGTGTCACGCCGGTAACGCTCGACAGCATGACCAGCGGGTTTAATGTTGCCAAAAATATTTCTCTCGACCGCCGGTTCAATGAAATGGCGGGATTTACACGTTTTGAACTTGAGGAATTGGTGCGGAGCACCCTGTGGGAAGACGGTAAGTTTGATTTTAATAAGGTGATTGATGACATGCGTGAATGGTTCAATGGGAGCAGGTTCTCGCTCGACGGTGTTGAGAAACTGTACAATCCACAGCTTGCGGTAAATTTTCTTTCGGATTTTTCCGCACTTAACGAATATCCCACAAATTTTATCGATGTAAATGTCGTCTCCGATTTCCGAAAGATTTCAAGTATTCTCGCGCCACTTCCCGGGGGAAAAAGGGACGGATTGATAGAGGATGTGCTGGATGATGATTTGATCAAAGATGGTCTGACAATTCAGTACAACCTCGAGAACGATTTCTCGAGAAAAGACGCGGTCTCGCTACTCTACTACAATGGACTGCTTTCAATCGAGGATTCATTCGGGGACCTTATAACGTACACGATCCCCAATTATGTGATCAAGCAGTTGTACTGGGAATACTTCCGGGCTGATCTCGAGAAGAAAAATGCCTTTAGTATGGATCACAATGCTGTTGGTGAAGTGCTCCGCGAAATGTCGATCGATGGAGGAATTGACCGTCTCGTTAACTACGCGAATGTGATAACCGGATCACTCTCTTTCAGAGACCTTCAGGGTTTCAGTGAAAAGCATCTGAAAATGGTCTTCATGACGATCTTCGCGGGTAACAAGTTGTTCTTTGTTTCAAGCGAGCGAGAGGTGAATTCTGGCTATGTTGACATTCTGCTGAAACGAACAGGTTTTAATCCGGGTCACTTCGACCATCTAATCGAACTGAAGTATCTTAAAACAGATCAGTTGAAAGATATTGAGAATGTCAGAATGGAAGGCACCCTGCAGGCAAGCCGCTATCGGGATTCACTTCCGGCGGAAGAGCAGGTGAACCTGAAGTCATGGCTTATCATATCCTCCGGCAAAAAAATAATTGAATACCACAGCGTATAGCCGCCTACTCCTCATCACTCAGCAGGAAATTATTGCTTATCGCCTTAAACGAAAATCTCTTTCCTGAAGTGGTCCTGAATACCAGCCCTTCGCGGTTTGCTTGAGGGTTTAGGGCAGATTTCCCGTTAGCCATCGAGAGGATGTCATCAACCGATGCTGGGAGCTTCATCGCTTGCTCGATCACCGGGACGGTTGAGAGTCCGAACTTATCGATTATCGAAATGAACTCCGGATATTCGAAATACGCGTATCTATCGATATCGAACACGTCGAAGAATTTGATGGTCTGTCCGCGGAGTTTGTAGATGTTTTTCTGAATTCCTTCACCGATCAGTTCCCCCTGCAGCGCGAGATTCTTGCCATGGGCGCGCAATTTATTCTCGAGATCGAGCTCTCTAACAACACGCCAGTAGGTATTTTCAGGATTATCGACCAGCTCAAGGTTGCGTGAGCAGATACCGAACTGCCCGTCTTTCAAGTAGATCGTTATCGAAGTACCGTCAACCTTTTCGGTCACATAGAAGAGGGAATCGCTGTAGTCTGGCAGCACATCGATCAGGTTCTGAACCCGCTCCTCATCGGTTTTGCTGATGAATCCGGGGAATGGTCCCTTCACTTCCCCAGCGAGCTGGGCGGGAATTGGCGGCTCATATTTCACGATGCCGAGCAGATCAGAAACATCCGACCCAACGGGCGGCACTTCAGGGTATCCG
>JAEYUD010000072.1 GCA_023433685.1 Bacteroidota bacterium | reverse complement strand
GTCCCGTGAAGACTCTTCACAAAACTCGCGACAGCTTCAAGGTCTTGAGGACTGAACTGTGCTTTCCACGAAGGCATACCTTTTGCGAGTACACCATTTACCAGGACAAGATAGACATCCTTAACTCCACCGCCGTGTATCCAGTAGTCGTCGGTCAAGTTTGGTCCAACCATGCCTTCGCCTTTGTTGCCATGGCAAGAAGCGCAGTTTTTGATGAATATCTCTTTACCTTTTGCCAGAGAAGCCGCGTCAGTGAGTAACTTGACATTCTCAGCCGAGACAGGTTGATTTCCCTGGGTCGCTGCCAATGCCAACTGCGCCTCACGAACTTCATTCTCATATTCTTTTGCCGATGATGGTCCGTTCAACACGTGATAGTAACCCATGTAAACGATACTAAAGAAGATCGTAAGGTAGAACATATACTTCCACCACGGTGGAAGGTTGTTATCCAACTCGCGGATCCCGTCGTAATTGTGTTCAAGAAGCAATTCATGTTCTTCTTCAACAGGTTTGGCATCGTTGATCATGTGGTCGATCTTCTTGACCATCTCTTTTTCCTGTTCAGCGGTCTTGTTGTGACCGATCAGGAAAACGATTGTCATCACGATCACAAAGATCAGGAATATAAGAAATCCGGTATTGATGTATGTTTCAGCATCAAATCCGGTACCTTCCGCTGCCCAGGCTGAACCGGTTAACAGGAGGAATGCCATCAGCAGTGCTGAAGGAGACATTGTGCTCCCCGATCCCGGTTCATTAATTTTTCTTTTGATTTTATCGAGCATTTTATCCTCTAAATATCTATTCATCCAATGGAAGTTTATTGATCTCATCAACTTTATCTTTTGGCAACTTCATGACGTGATAGATCACGAAAGCAAAAAACACCACAAAGATAATCAGTCCGATGACCGGAAAAATTGTCAGGCCTTCAACTGATGTAAGGACATCCTGTTTCATCACGAGCCTATTTCTGAACCGTTGGTACAGCTTTAATGTCTTTACCTAATCTTTGGAGGTACGCGATCAAAGCGACCAGTTCTTTGTCAGCATCAATGGCCGCGCCGCTCTTCTGAAGGTCGAGGGCTATCTCTTTTGCCTGTGCTTCAAGATTTTTTACAGCTGTTTCCTCAAATCCATCGGGATAAGGAACTCCGATTCTCCGAAGAGCAGTGATCTTGGCAGCTGTGTTCGACACATCGAGAACGTTGGTTTCAAGCCATGGATACGGTGGCATTATTGATCCCGGTGACATGCTTCTGGGGTCGATCATGTGATGATAGTGCCAGAGGTTGGGATACTTACCGCCTTCCCTGTGCAGGTCAGGACCGGTTCTCTTGGAACCCCACAAGAACGGGTGATCATATACATACTCACCTGCTTTGGAGTACTCACCATATCTTTCGGTTTCCGATCTGAAAGGACGGACAAGCTGACTGTGGCAACTGTTACACCCTTCGCGGATATAAAGGTCCCGGCCTTCAAGCTCCAAAGGTGTGTAAGGTTTCACAGAAGCGATGGTGGGAATATTTGATTTAACAAGGAAAGTCGGCAGAAATTCAATAACTCCACCAATTAAAATTGCAACCGTCGAGAGTAATGTGAATTGAACAGGCCGGCTCTCGATCCATGTATGAGCCTTTTTCCTGTCAAATTTCTCTGGTGTTTTCTCCATAGCGGGAGCTTCCGCGGCTTCTTCATCGGCAAAACTTCCCTGTTTGGCTGTCTTCACGAGGTTGTAGATCATGATAAACAAGCTGCTGAAGTAAAGCAAACCACCAAAAGCACGAATTATATACATCGGAATGATCTGGATGGATGTTTCAAGGAAGTTCGGATACTGAAGTATTCCCTGAGGAGTAAACTGTTTCCACATCAGACCCTGTGTAAGCGCGCTCCAATACATGGATGCCGCATAGAATACAATGCCGAGGAAACCGAGCCAGAAATGCCAGTTGGCAAGTTTTTTCGAGTAAAGCTCAGTTCTCCAGAGTTTTGGAACGAGATAATAAAGGATACCAAACGTAAGGAATCCATTCCATCCAAGTGCACCGATGTGAACATGCGCAATGATCCAATCGGTGAAGTGAGCCAGCGCGTTAAGATTTTTAAGCGAAAGCATTGGACCTTCGAAGGTCGACATACCATAAGCTGTAATGGCAACAACCATAAATTTAAGCACGGGATCTTCCCTCACTTTGTCCCAGGCACCTCTTAATGTAAGAAGACCGTTGATCATACCACCCCATGAAGGAGCTATCAGCATGATTGAGAACACGGTTCCGAGTGACTGTGCCCAGTCCGGAAGCGCGCTGTAGAGGAGGTGGTGAGGACCGGCCCAAATATAGAGGAATATAAGCGCCCAGAAGTGAATAATCGAAAGTCGATATGAATAAACAGGCCTGTTAGCGGCTTTTGGCATGAAATAATACATCAGGCCGAGGTAAGGTGTGGTAAGAAAGAACGCCACTGCGTTATGACCATACCACCACTGTACGAGTGCGTCCTGAACACCGGCATAAAGTGAATAACTCTTGAAAAAGGTTACCGGAATCTCAAATGAGTTTACGATATGAAGCACCGCGACCGTTACAAAAGTGGCAATGTAGAACCAAACGGCAACATACATGTGCTTTTCGCGTCTTTTAATGATCGTACCGATCATGTTAGCGCCAAAAATAACCCACACAACAGCAATCAGTATATCAATTGGCCATTCAAGCTCCGCGTATTCTTTACTGGAAGTTAAACCTAATGGAAGTGTTACAGCAGCCAATACTATTATCAACTGCCAACCCCAAAAATGGGCTTTACTAAGAATGTCGCTAAACATTCTGGCTTTCAGCAGGCGCTGAAGAGAGTAATAAACGCCCATGAAAATACCATTACCAACGAAGGCAAAGATAACGGCGTTAGTATGCAGTGGTCTTAACCTGCCAAAGGTTAACCAGGGCAGATTCAAGCTGAGTGCCGGAATGAACAACTGCAATGCTATAAGAAGTCCAACCAGCATACCCACCACGCCCCACGTGGCTGTGGCGATAGCGAAGTACTTGACTATCTTATTGTCGTAACTGAATCTTTCAACTTGCATTAATTGAGCTCCTTTTTCTCCTGATCAGTTAATTGTGAAGAAACATTGTTGTGATTTTCAAAATTCTTTGGCTCATCATCGAAGAGCATTCTGACAGAGGGTGTCACCCTGTCGTCCATCTGTCCTGACTTTACCGCCCATAAAAAGGCTATTAAAAATCCGATGGCTACCAGCAAACTTGCGCCTATGAGTACAAAAAAAACACTCATACCCGAAGCCCGTGACCTTTTGCAGTCAGCATGGTACTTACAGTTGTAAAAACCACCACTGTAATTGAACTTACCGGCATAAGAATAGCAGCAAAAAGTGGTGATAATTCACCGGATAATGCCACGGCAAGCCCGATAATGTTATATATGGTTGAAATTACGAAACTGGCTTTAACAATATTCATTGTTGAACGTGACTGCCTTACAAATGCAGGAAGTAATTTAAGTGAACTGCCATGCAGTAAAGAATCACTTGCCGGTGTAAAATTCATAAGATCATCCGAGAGCGATATTCCCACATCCGCTTTGCTCAAAGCCGCGGCGTCGTTAAGTCCATCCCCGATCATCAACACGTTTTTACCCGAGGACTGGATATTTTCAATAAATTTCATTTTGTCTCCGGGAGTGCAGTTAAAGACAATTTTGTCAGGGTCCACGTACCTGGAGAGAGTATCCTTTTCGCTGTCATTGTCACCGGAGAGGATGTAGACATCACCCGATGAATTTGAAGCCTGAATTACTTCTTCGATCCCTGCACGATATTTATTTTTAACTCTAAAATACCCTTTCGACATGCCGTCGATGGAAATGTAAACACGGCTGCCTGCACCCTCTTCATCCGTTTTGGATTTCCCTGCTCCATCATTCACGAAAGACCAGGAGCCGAATTTTACTTCGTGACCATTTACAAAAGCCGAGCCGCCTTTACCGGAATATTCGTTAAATCTCTCAATCGCGGGTTCAGCGAACTCAGAGAGAGACCGGTAAATAATTTTACTTAAGGGGTGTAATGAATTTTTGAACGCGGACCTGACAAGCGCACTCTCATCAGCCGGTAAATTATCTCCAACAAAAATTATGCCAACTTCCTGATTCTCTGTCAGGGTGCCGGTTTTATCAAATACGAGAGCGTTTATTTGGCTCAGATCCTCCACAACATTTACGCTTTTTAGGTAAAATTGATTCCTTCCGAACACTCTAAGTGTGTTTCCAAGGGCAAAAGGGGCAGATAATGCCAGCGCGCAAGGGCAAGCGACTATTAAAACCGAGGTAACAATGGCCAGCATCTGTGCAACCCCGGCGTGGTACCACAATACCGCTCCCAACGTTGCAAGTAATAAAATTGCCAGTGTAAAGTACTTGCTTACTAAATTTGAAAATTTTATAAGCCCGTTTTCTCGATTTTTAGAAACAATAAAGTCGTTCCAAAGCCGTGTAAGGTAACTTTGGGAGACCTCCTTGATAATTTCAAGCTCAATTACACCACCAATTTGTTTGCCACCCGCAAATACTTTCTCACCTCTTCCACGGAATTGAGGAATTGTCTCACCGGTGACAAAGCTGTAGTCTATGTTGCCGGTTCCCTCGAGCAAAATCGAGTCAGCCGGAATGATCTCATTATTCCTCACCAGAATGCGGTCTTTAACTTTAATTCTGGAAAGAGGAATAACTTCCTCTGAACCGTCTTTAGCGCGTCGTGTGATCGAAATTGGGAAATACGATTTGTAGTTTCTCTCGAAGTTGAAATATTCGTAGGTCTTGTTCTGGAAGACCTTTCCGATCAGGAGAAAAAATATAAGGCCTGCAAATGAGTCCATGTAACTCTGGCCCGATCCAATGGCTATCTCATAAACGCTCCTGCCCCAAAGAGCGACAATTCCCAGAGAGAGTGGAAAATCGATATTAATATATTTTTGCTTCAACCCTTTCCAGGCAGAAATGAAATAGTCAGAACTGCTGTAAAAAAGAACGGGCAACGACAGCACGATTGAAATGGCGTTGAAAAAATGGCCAAGTGAATCGATGACGGCGTCGTTCACTGAAAGGTACTCAGGGAAACTCAACATCATGATGTTGCCGAAGGCAAATCCGGCGATCCCAAGTTTCAAATAGAGCGATTTATTGAATGATTTAGTGTCTTTTTGTTCAAGTTCATCAAGACTTAATCGTGGTTCATACCCGATAGCGTCGAGGATTGCGACAATTTCACTTATTTTAATGGATGGTTTGGCTTTAATAAAAACCTTTTTCGCGGGAAAGTCGACCCGGGATTCCACGATCCGTTCATCAACTTTGTAAAGGTTCTCAAGCAACCAAATGCAGGAACTGCAGTGTATGGAGGGTACAAAGAAAGCAAGTTTGAAAAGCTGATCGTTTTTGAATTCGATCAGCTTTTCAGAAATTTCAGGATCATCAAGGTAGTCATACCGTTTACCGGCTTGTTTCTCCTTTTTAGAAGACCCGGGTGTTGTGTTCAGGTTGTAATAGGTACAGAGGTTGTTCTCTTCGAGAACTTCGAATACTAATTTACAACCTTCACAACAGAAATATTTATCATCTTTTGAAACTGAATCGTCAACACAGGTTTCACCACAGTGATAACAGATCAGCTTTGAGTCGGTAACAATCGTATCAGGCATCATTCGTAATAATCTTCCGCTTCCGGAAGGTCAAAAAAACTAAAAAATGAATACTAATGATAATCAATTTTTTAGTTATATCAGCCTAAATAGTCCGATTTAATTCCCGTTCCTTGCGTGATATGTAGTGTGCAACAATTCGTGCGCTGTATGACTTCCCGGCTCTTTAAGAAACTCTTTGTAAAGGGTTTTAACTGCCTCGTTATCATGCGAGCGACGTTTGACACTCTGTTTGTCGATCTCATATAATGCTTTCACACGCTTCATTACATTATCAAGATTCTGATGGATCGGCTGACCGCCTCCATTTATGCAACCACCGGGACAAGCCATCACTTCGATGAAATGATAGTTTGATTTTCCGGCAAGCACATCCTCGATCACTGGTCTGACGTTTCCGATACCATTTACCACGGCGACATTAACTTCCAGATCAGCTATCTTGAGTGAGGCTGATTTAACACCATCCATTCCACGTATAGAGT
>JAEYUD010000032.1 GCA_023433685.1 Bacteroidota bacterium | reverse complement strand
GAGTTTGCCTCTATTGCCGGCAGACGACCCAGAATAATGATAGCAAAGATGGGGCAGGATGGCCACGACAGAGGCGCGAAAGTTGTTGCAACTGCTTATGCCGATATGGGCTTCGATGTTGATATGGGTCCTCTGTTCCAGACCCCCGAAGAGACGGCCCGTCAGGCTGTTGAGAATGACGTTCACTGCGTTGGAATGAGTTCACTGGCTGCCGGACACAAAACGCTCCTCCCTAAACTAATAGAGGAACTCCATAATCTTGGACGTGAAGATATAATCGTTATTGTTGGTGGTGTTATACCGCAACAGGATTATGAATATCTTTACGAAAATGGTGCTTTTGCCATTTTTGGACCAGGAACTAAAATTCCCGAGGCCGCGCAGAAGATCATGGAAGAAGTTCTTAAAAGATTCAGCGAATAGACTGAATTGATTCTTTGGCTGTGTCGTTTGAATCATTGATTCTCAATTAATGTTTAAACGATACAGCCTTTTTTTTATAGAGATTATGAACGATAACGAGAAAAAATCATACAGACCCGATTGGACACCCGAAAACCATGGCGATGAATTTGCAATTCGCGTGGTAAAAGGTGTGGAAGAAAAATTCAATCCTGCACCGGTGAAACATTTCAAAAAGAAATCATTCACTAATGAACAATTGGTTGAAGGAGTAATATCAAACGACCGTAACCGCCTGGCGAAGACGATCACACTGATTGAAAGCACTTCGATGCACCATCAAGCGAGGGCAAAAGATATTCTCGCAACTCTTCTCCCCCACTCAGGAAATTCCGTTAGAATTGGTATAAGTGGCGTTCCCGGTGCCGGCAAAAGCACTTTGATCGAATCACTCGGAATGTATCTTATCTCTCTCGGGCACAAAGTGGCTGTTTTGACCGTTGATCCATCGAGTTCGATCAGCAACGGGAGTATTCTCGGTGACAAAACCCGAATGGAGAATCTTTCAAGAAATCCGGCTTGTTTTATCAGACCTTCCGCTTCAGGAGGTACACTTGGGGGTGTCGCGAGGAAAACAAGGGAAGCTATTACTGTCTGTGAGGCAGCCGGGTATGATGTTATCCTCGTTGAAACTGTCGGCGTAGGGCAGAGCGAGATCACTGTCAGGTCAATGGTCGATTTTTTCCTGCTTGTTCTCATACCCGGAGGTGGTGATGAACTTCAGGGGATGAAAAAGGGGGTGATGGAGATATGCGACGCGATCCTGATAAATAAAGCCGATGGTGAGAACTTTATAAAAGCACAAATGGCAAAAGCCGAATATTCAGCGGCTCTTCACTACCTCTACCCTTCAACTGAAGGATGGGAATCAAAAGCATATACCGCATCGGCATTGTCGGGGGAAGGTATTCCGGAACTTTGGACCGTGGTCGAGGAATTCACACAGAATACGAAATCGTCGGGTATTTTCGATAAAAGACGGAGAAGTCAGAACGTCGAGTGGGTCGAATTCATGATAAAGGACTATTTGTACGATTCATTTTTCAGAAATACCGAAATAGCTCACAAGTTTAGTGAAATGAAGGATAGGCTTCTAAATGGCACGATCATACCTTCCACCGCCTTTGATTCATTGAAAGAGAGCTGGCTGAAAAATCACCGGGAGTGATCAGCTCTCGATGAATTTCATTATCCCTTTCACCCCGGTGATCACGTCCGGACCACTGAAAACCAGATGGCCTGATCCTTCAAGTTCGATTTTTTCATAATTCAGACCCTTGCTGTCAAGAAAGTTGAACATTCTGTCATTTTCGACCGTGTTGTCCTTCTTCCCTGTCAATATAAGAGTCCGCCCCGCCTTGATCTGTTCATACTCTATTTTATCTTGAAGCCTCCAAAGTGCCTCTATCGATCTCACTGGTATTACATCGTATGCAAATCTTGGGTCAGGGTTATGCACCGTGGTTGATTCGGGTCTCCCCCCTTTTTTCACGTACGGATTGAAAAGTTTAAGCAGCCACGAAAAAGGACTGTCTATGAGTAATTTCTTGCTAAAGTCATGTTTCCGTTTCGCCAAAAGATACGGGGCTGTAAGTATCAATTTGTCGACTCTCCGCTTAGAGGCGATATGGCATGCGAGCAATGCCCCCATCGAATTGCCAACAACAATTACCTCGTCGCAGTTTGCGGAAAAGATATCATAAGCGGTAATAGCGTCACGCATCCAATCCTGCTCACGGATGACAGAAAGAAGATGAACATCTTCAAGTCCGAATCCGGTTAAAACAGGTGTATAATAAGGAATTCCTTCCTGTTGCAGTATTTCAGTGAGTGACCGGAGTTCTCTCGGGGTTGAAGAGAATCCATGGATCAGTAGCACGCCTCTTCTTCTTCGAACCGGCTCAGACATGACTGAAGTCTGTCCTTCAAAGGTTCCTTCATCAGGGAGATGCTTGAACACGCGAAACATTGAGTAAGACTCAAGCAGCCTCCTCAGATGATAATACCTGAATGAAACAAAGGTAAGTTTAAGCGCGACCACAGCCGTGAGAACATAACGTTGATACTGAATGGTAAGAAGGAGCAGCATGATAAGTACTACTTCCAGTACAAGCCAACCGGTCAATTTTTTCTTTTTATCTGACAACTATTTCTGCCTATATTTATACAATCAGAAAAAACACAATTTTAAATTTACGCAATCACATGAATATCGTAACACACCGTTTTCGTGGAATCAGCGAGCGGGAGAATTCATTTACCGGATTTAAAAACGCTTTGGAGTCCGGAGTTAAATATTTTGAATTTGATGTTCGTCTCACATCCGATGCAGTACCTGTAATTAATCACGACAGATTATTCAAAACCGCATCTGGCATTAAGATCGATATTGTAACTTCCACTTTTGATCAGCTCATGAGATCAGTAGGCCACAACTCAAAAGCTGGTGGGATCATGACATTAAGCGAAGCACTCGATCTTTTCAAGTCCAAAATGAAAATTAACAACAGGATATTTATCGATATAAAGGATTTTGGGGAAGAAAAGCAGACACTGTCAGCGATAAAACTTCGGTCACTCGAAGAAAATGTAGTCATTGTCTCCTGGCTCCCGGAAGTTTTATTTGCAATGCATTCGCTTGAGCCGGAACTACCACTCTGTTTCAGCCACAATTACATTCGCTCGAAGCTTCAATTCAAAATGATGGAGCGGATTTCCAACAGTAATTCACTCAAAAACATGACAGGTAATCTGGCTTCAGTGATCAGATCCGGCTTCGCTGAAGAACTGAAAAATATCAAATTCTTTTTTGAAGAATACAATGAGAGGGAAAATCAGCCGGCGATGTTCATCTCTGACAAGAGAGATTTTGAACATAACTTAAACGGACCCTTAGAGGGTCGTCTGCTCGAAATCATAGAAAAATCCCGGGGATTTATCTGCATTCAACACCGGATGCCCGGCGAAGGATATGCGAAATTGTATGATCACCCGCCCGGAGTAATTCCCTATTCTTTAAATAATTGGGAGAGCATCAAGCGTTTACCGGGAAATCTTTGCTATCCCTTCATTCTAAGTGACAACGCGGAAATGGTCAGCCGGTAATGATCACTGGATCGATATCTTGATATCGAGTCCCGCCTCGTTTCTGGTGGTGGGTGGTATCCTGGCTGCTCCTTCGGGTGTGGTACTCGACCTCTTATAGAACAATGCCAACGTAACCCTTGAACTGATCACATATTTTACCCGCGGCTCAATAGTCGTGGTAGTTGTACCATTCTGCGGAATGCCCTCTTCGGTAAACCTTTCCATATCGAACTGAACAGTCGAGTTTTTTGTACTCGTATACGAGAAACTGAACTCGATATCGTTCTTTAGCGCCAAACCGAAAAGAGGTATCTCAAAACCCGACTTCGCGTAGTTGAGAGTGATTCCAATATCCCGGTTCAGATTCTCCGTGATATTTTTTGTGGAAGTTCCCAGATCGTATGAGGTTCTCGTGTTGTACTGTACCCTGCCCGTAAAGTTGCCACCCCAAAGATTGTTAAAAGTAATATTCAATCCGAGCAGTGGCGCGAAACTGTAGTTGATCCTTTGGGTCTGAACCACTTTGTTACCATCAGGGGTGATCTTCCAACCTTCGGTATATTCTGATGAGTATGAGTGATCAATCGAGACCCTCTTCGCGAATCCCTGGAAAATACCCAGTTTTTCGAGACCATCCCATGAAAGCCGCCAGTTCGGTCTCGGAATGTAATTTGTGAACTCACTCAATGGACCAAGGCTCGCGAGAAGTGGCATCGACTCAAAACCCTTTACAAAAGCCGACGAAAGATTTGCAGCCGGATCGGAGGCACTTCTGTCATACAACTCATCCACACGCTTTATACCGCTTTTGAATATCGAAAGGAACAACACAGGAGGCATTGTGAAAAATGATCTGGTTGTGTTTCCGGTTGAAGACATATTCTGAATGAATAATTCACCGTTTCCATCGCTCTGCATGGTAGTTGATTTGTTTATCGACCAACCCACCTTCCACGAGAGATCAATTTTTGCACCTTCCCAAAGTGGTTTTGAGGTGCGGATATCGATATTGTTCCTTTCGGAATAGTTATCCGTGAGGTTCGCGTTTGCCGCACGTGGGCCCACATTGTGGTCAAGTCCAAGAATAAACAACCTTCCGGGACCCTCTTCAGAGCTTTGTTTCAATCCCCAGAAATTCTTAAAGCCGTTTCCAAATCCTCTGATACCGTTTGCTGATACACTAACATCGTTGGAAAAATCAAGTGTAATATTGTCATAATCGAAGATCAATATTCGTAAACCATTTTTCAGCAGGCCCCATAGATTCGTTAGAATTGAAGGCTTTTTAACAACCGGCACTGTGTCGGCCGGTGCAATGGTGCTGTCTTTACCCGCGATATGTCCATCTATTGAAGATTCGTCTTTTTTCTCACCTGTCTCGTCAACGTCACGGCTACGGGTTCGCGGTTTAGGGGAAGTTGTCTGCGGCTGATTGTTTTGGGCAGAAGGAGCTTCCTCAAATAGAGGCGCGGTAAGTGCCTTCAGACGAAGTCTTATTCCAAAGTTTGTCCTGTTCTGAAAACCGGCACTTCTACCAACCTGAGCCTGACGGAAGTCGTTGTTCCAACCGAATCTTACGTTATAACCGGCAGTGATCTGGAAATATTCATTGATTCTGCCGAACGATGGAAGCCTCGGCGAGGTTTTAAAGTCAAGACTCTGGTTATATCGGAAATCCTGTCCGAAGAACTGCCCGCTTAAGATGTCTCCCCAAATCGCGCTCTCCGGTCTGGGATTGTTGTACTGGTCTGTCTCAAGATAAGTAAGCGACGACGCGAAATCGGCCTGATAGGCAATTGAAAGGTTTACCAGCGCCTTTTCAGTCACTTTCCAGTTAAAGTTAAAACCACGGTTCGCGGTGAAATCCCTTGAAATTGTTTCCTGCGAGAGGGCCTGACCTATAGCCCTTGTTTGGGTAAGGGTGAATGATCTTCTTGCAGAGATGTTCCATGTAATATTTTGAGGAACGAAATAGAATCTCGCGTCCTTATAATCAGTAAAGATAGTCAATGGCTGACCGAGGTATGGAATCTTCGCAGGTTCAAAGAAATTATCAGGACTCAGTGTTATCCCGTAATTGATGCTTGCGTTCCAGAGCCAGTTCTCCGACGACAGAGTGGTCGGATTTCTACTGAATGAACTGTTGTAGTTAAAATTATAAGTCAGATTGTTAAAGATGTCACGGATCACCCAAAAATCGGAAGGTATTTTAATCTGAACGTTCGCTACCGTCCATGTATCCGAAACATTTACAGTCTGAGCATCACTCACGATCTGCTGCGCTACTTGCTCTGCCTGAACCGGATCAACACCCTGTTGAATCAGTTTTTCCTTCTCTATCTTAGCGGCTTCAGATACTTTAATATCGGTTCCCGGCAAGTAGAGAGGATTACCAACCGACTCGGTTCTTGAGTAATTAACACGCAGGTTACTTCCCGGCAATGGCACGGGAAGGAGCTTCATAACATCAAGATCGGCTGAGACACCCCAATTCCGGCTTTCTATTCTGCTGCCGAATCTGTCCGCCAAACGGTGGAAATATGGGTCTGTCTGACTGACATTCGCGTTAACAGTTAGAATATCAGCAAATTTTATCGACGCGGAAGCAGTATAGGCCCAGCCAGGTGTGTTGTCGGCCCCGACCACCCTCAATTCGTTAACCCACACTTCACCTGAGATATTGGCGAATGGGTAGGTGTTTTTTATTCCCACACTCAGAAATTTAACCGAGGTAAGGGTCGCGTTTCCTTTAACTATGTAGTAGTGTCCCGGATTACCTTCAACGGGCAACCGGTAAATAACGTTCGCGCTGTCTCTCGCCTGCTAGATAGCAGTTAGCTGACTGAACAGGATACTGATCTCCTGCCAGCCCGATTGTACCGGCTGCCGGTACTCATAGTAGTTATTCGTATCAGTACCGAAGCGGAAATAGAATTCCGAAGAGAATATGCCCTGTTGATATTGGTAGGCAACCGAGCCCGGCGCCTGACTTGAATCTCCATGAATGAAAAGTTTCATTTCGGAGTAGTTAAATACATCAAGGGGCCTGAAAAGGTATTTTATCGCTTCCCTGCTCTGGTCGGGCGGCAGTCCTCTTAGAATCAGATCAAGCGACTGCTCATTCCGGTATATTTCCTGATCGGGGCGGCTTCTGTCACGCTCACGGGCTACACCTCCGGGCGAAAAGTAATCCGGGTTATCTTCTATGTTAACCACTGATACCGAAAGAAGTGTATCGGACTCGATCGCTCTTCTCCACTGATTACCCACGAGGTTAAAATCAGCAAATCTTACAGCTACCAGATCACTCGCGCCGGTGACGAAAACCCTTATAAATTCAACAAGGGTGAAGCTTGGCTTACCAATCTCCATCTTGTAGTCCTTCAATGGAATTCTTACGAGATACCATCCGGCATTGTTACCACCACCTTTGATATACGGGTTTTTCTCGGCACTTGTATCGATCGGTATCTCATATCTGAAATATGAATTTGCCTGATCGAGAACACCATTTCTGTTAAGATCTTCGGTATCGGGAACACGACCAATATCGGTTAACTGCGCATTTCCTTCAGTTCCGTTAATATTAAAATAGTTATACAGGTTGAACACGCCTGAGTTATTGAAACTGAAGTTATCATTGCTTGGATCGCCACGCTGACTGTTAAACACAGTGCGCTCTGTGGCATCAAAATATCCATCGATACCGGTATCTTCACCTTCATCAATCAACTCATTCTGCGGTGGCCTGTCCTCTGAATCGAGACGGTTATTGGGGATAACATCTTCTGAAATCTTACCCAGATCGATGTACATCTTCGAATTAGCCGGGGCGGTTCTGATGTTCATCCAGAACTCAATAAACTCAATGTTCTCATCAACCAGGTTGTTCGCGGTTGATGAAAGGGTTTTCATCATACCACCCCATGATTTTGTGGGGTCAAGGAAATTAGGTTCGTAATTGTATGTACCCGCTGTATCAGGCTGGAAAACATAGTCCAAAACTGTTACTTGCTCTTCACCCCTTACAGTCGATCTGTTGGGCCAAATGTTTGTAACAATAACGTCCGACGGTAAAACGTTGAACCACCAGGCTTTGCCTTTGTACTTCATTTTATCGAGCCTGCTCAACCCTGAGAGTGAAGGAAGACTGTCAGGAACCGAAAGATCCTTCCAGGCTCCGTAAGTGATACCTACAGGGATTGTTCTCTTCGCGCCCTCAAAGTCATCAATGTACGCGATCGATTTTCCACCGTCGCTCGCGATCGTACTTTTCTTGGTATTGGGGTCGGGACTCATATATGCCGCTTCACCCGTGAATGAGAAAGTCGACATCTCTTTGGTTGAAAAGATATTATCAACCAAATCGGTAAGGAACGGAAGGTCGTGAGCGGTCTGGAAATCAAGACCCAAAATGAAGTTGCTTAGAGGCTCTTCACCGATCCTGACCTTGTCAGAAAGCGTCTGTTGTGAGAGTGTCAGCGCGGAGAACCCAAGTTTTGTCTTCTTTGAAATATCAAGCACACCTCTTGCGCCAAAGAGGGTTTTAGATGCAAGCTGGAAAAGATCATTCTCTTCGTAGGTTATTCGAAGTTTAGCCCCCGGAACAAGCGCGGCAGCATTTCTTATTGTAACCTGACCGATATTGTAGTCAACAATGTAATCGGAGCCAGGACTTAATTGTCTGCCGTCGAGATATACCTTTACAGAGTTTTCAACAACGTTGAAACCAAGTTGGTAGGTTGATGAAGCCTCACCGGAAAATTTACCCGTGAGCAACCATTTGTCTTTAATTTTGTCTTGCTTGGCAAAAGTCAGCGACTGATCGTAAACCGCGAGATATTTAATGGAGTCACTTCTCGGGATAGTACTTGGCAGATTCCGGCCAAAAGGTTGAAGTGTCGGGAAGATCACCTCACCTGTTTCAGCAAGTATGGTTATACCCGCTTTGAAGTCAAATTTACCATCCGGAGGTGGCAATTTATTTGGACCTACCAGATCAAGCCCGAGTGCATTCAATAAACGGACATCACCGAGAACCGACTGTGGATCACCACCGTCAACTTCAAATTTAATATCAAACTCAAAACCTTCTTCTTTAACATTTCTTCCGCCCATCGCGTAAATGTTTTTCAGTAGCAATTTCCAGGCTGTGCTTAGGGTTGGCTGCAGGAATTGAGGCTTAACTAATTTCAGTACGAGGCGTCTGGTTGTATCTGCCTGAGCATTTGTCTGATCAAGAAATTCACCGTAAAAAAGATCATCGGCAGCACTCGCTGAGTTCACATTCTCTGTTCTGAAAGCCACCGCGATGATATCCTGATCCTGAACATTGGTCTTGAAAGAGAGATAACCTGTCTCCCTGTGAACAATGTAATCAACACCTTCAGTAAGTTTTACGAACCTCCCCTTAACC
>JAEYUD010000025.1 GCA_023433685.1 Bacteroidota bacterium | reverse complement strand
GCCTTCATCCCTCAGCCCTCATCCCTTTTAACCGGTTTTGGTTTTTGGGTGTGTAAACAGAACAATGCCGAATGAAACCGCAAAAAGGAAGTAAATAACTGTCAGAATCCACATTCCCGGAAGGTGTGGTTTTGCCATAAGAACCTTTCCAAGAGTAATAGTCCCTATCACAAAATGAAAGAAATTCCCCATCGCGAGAGGTCTCGCGTAAATTCCACCTATTGTGGCACTTCTTTGCATCCAGTTCATAATAGCAAAACCCATATAGAGTGCAGCCATTATTTGGATAAACATATCAGCTGATTGAACTGGTCCAATCTTTGTGTGCGTAAGTAGTTCCTGTGAGAAAAACGACGATAAAAAGCCAAAACAACCAAGTGTTACAGCCGTGACCGACATTAGAATTTTGGTATTTATCATATTATTTCAAACCTGCTTCGGAAAATATAAGATCAACTTCTTCCTGCGACACATCAGAGTCCTTGTCATCGATCTCTATGAGATAAATGAAACCCTTCGGATTTCCAAGGGAATTGTATATACTTATCAATTTCTGCTGATCGCTGAAAATCAGATAACCCTTATCGTCCCATTTTTCTATGCCGCTCAGGCAACCATGAGTCGGGACGTTAGGGTAGAAAACCTCTTTTGTGTAGTATCTTTGGTCGACCGTGGTACCGTGCATTACGATATCATTTCTACCGGCTTTGCCGGCATAATAGGTTTCCATTATGGGGAAATAATTTCGCCACGATTCAGGAAACAGTGAAAGATAGAGCTCACGATCGTCTTTTCCGGTCAGCTTGTAGTTGTTATAAAACGTTTTGTTGTCAGTCTCTGATGGCATGAACAGTCTGATCCGGGGAGTTGGTCCGATCAATTTTGCGGGTGAATTATACACCCCTGCCACTGAGAAACACCCCTGTGGAGAATTGCCGTTTGTGATGTAACCCGGTAAATTAGGTAATGCCATCGCGAAATACGGCAGTGTAAGCACCTTTCCGGAAGAATCACGAAGAAAAACACCTGATGGCTTTCTGAAAACGATACGACCTGAATGAGCCCTGTCTTGTCTGACAAAGAAGAACATCCTGAAAACAGATGAATCTTTCCTGAACTCCAAAAGATCCTTTAATAGTGGAAGTGAAGGTCTGCCGTTGATCCATATATCAAGATTGCCGAGCAATGCCGATATTATCGGATGCTCAAGTTTTGAGGGGAAGCGTGAGAGTGTAAGGTCTTTGAAATATGCAGCATCAAGTTTGGTTTTTAGAAGGTAATTCACCGCCATGGCGTAGAGTTTTGGATCGGTAGTTGACTGCGCGAAAGAAAGCACTGGATCCGGGTGCTCCCCTCGCCAGAGTGAAAAACCGGCCTGCAAAATCCTTCTCTGCATGTCAGGTTGAAATGTTGCAATTGAATCCAACAACTTTGAGTAAAGCGCGCGGAAAGATGTATCACGGTCTTTTGTTAGTTCCGCGGCCCATAGACCATTCGCCATCACATCTTCATTTCTGAAATTTGCCGGTTTCATAGACTCAACCATCTTGAGTTTCAGCTCTTTATAGAAACTGTCTTTTCTTGCCAGACTCGCGAAATCAAAGAAGGTGTTCTGGGAGTTGATCTGAAACAAAATAGCGATCACGATCAGCGGTAATTTTTTAAGCATTAATTTCTCCGTTTTATTAATTTCTGAGACTCTCTTAGTCTCCTGCTGTCACATGACGGGCAACCCTTGTCGCAGAGGAGCGCAAAGGGGTCTTTTGCGATAAACTCCCGGAAGTGCAGCAGTAATGAATATGGATCGATCAGATAAAAGGTGAACCGATCAGACAGACTCTTTAGCTCCCCGCGCGAAAGCAACCAGTTTTCAAATTTATTAAATCCTTTTGAGCAACCTGGCAACTCAATTGCCGGGTAGGTTCCGGTCACAGACAGCGTTACAGGCTCAACACCCATATAACTCCAGCAATTGGTGGACACATACGGCAGAGAACATATATTCTCGAAGTAGTGAAGAAGTGTGAGAGACTCAAATCCGCAGCCAATGAGTGCTATACCAAACTTTCCTTTTTTGAACAACAAGTCTGGAACAGAACCTGCGCCAAGTGGTGATACAGGATTGTTTGCCGCCTCTATCATCTTTAATTCACCCCAAATCGAGAAAGAGTGAGAAGCTGATGATGTTCTTAGCACACCGGGCAGTTTCCTGAAAGTCTCAGAGATCACACCCGTAACAGCAGGTGATGTTTCCCTGTTGAATGGAATTGTAGCTCTCTTAATGTTCACAAAACTATATGTGAACGCTGGCATGGCAAGAATACCTTCACGATGAACTCCGGAGATCAGCATTTCACAGAAATCAATTGGCTCTGTGAACCCGGCGTTTTCCCTGATCGCACGGAATGACGCGTGAATCATAATATCCTCTCCAGCGGAGAGAATCTCACCGGTCAATATTTCAGACGGCCCGAATGTTTATACGGGAAGTTTTTTTCTGGAAAGGATGCTGTAGTCGTCTACTGCTCTCCGGATTGTGTTTTTAAGTGATCCAAGACCGTCGATCTCAAGAACGATGTCGTCGCCTTCCCTCAACCATACCGGAGTAAACTCCTCACCTGTTTCTTTAGCTTCCAGAGCGGCGGTGCCATTAAGTTCAAGGTAACACCCTGTGCCTACAGTACCCGAACCAATTATATCTCCGGGATATAAATCAACACCATACGAAGCTCTTTCGATGAGCTCTGCAAAGGTCCAGTCCATATCCTTTAAATTACCGGCCGATATCTGCTTTCCGTTGTGAAAGGCCCTCATTCCCAAATCGAATTTGTCACCATAAGGGGTGGATATCTTCTTTTCATCCAATTCATCAGGGGTGACAAGCCAGGGCCCGATTGCGGGCGCGAAATCTTTTCCTTTAGCCGGACCCAGATTAAGCAGCATTTCCTCCATCTGAAGAACGCGTGCTGAAAAATCATTCATTATCATATACCCTGCTATGTAATTATCAGCTTCGTATGAACGGATGTTCCTGCCGTGTCTACCAATAACAACTGCTGCCTCCAGTTCAAAGTCAAGCTTGTGAAGGTGATCAGACTCAACTATCAGATCGCCTCCACCATAAATGGCGTTATGATTCGTGAAGTAAAACACCGGGTACTGATCGAACTCGGGTATCATGGGAACTCCCCTGTTCCTTCTGGCGGTGGCAACGTGCTGCCGGAACGCGTACCCATCGCGGCAAGAGGTTGGGTTCGGCACGGGAGGGCCAAGTATGACATCTTCAACCGGAAGTCCGGCTATATTACCCGCGTGAAAATTCTTCACTATTATCTCAAAGATCGACCCGGCATCCACCCAGATATCGAGCAGTTCCTTCATTGTTGAAGGGAGTTGCTTACCGGAAGAGCTTGAAGCTTCTTCAATATCAACCACCACATCGTTTACCAAAAGTCCCGCCCTGAACTTTGAATCCCTAAGATAACTGACGAATTTCATTTATTTCCTCGATTTCAATTCAAAATTAAATAATGATTTTAGACATGTGCCTTGATCTGCTCCATGACATCAGTAATTACCCTGATGGCGAATTCCGTCTCATCCTCAGTGCCTGAATTGATCCTGACTCCATTTGCCACTCCGAAAGAACCTGTGTGTCTCAGGATTAGCCCGCGTTCGAGACAATCGTTATTGAACCGCAGGGCAAACTCTTCATCCGGAAAGATCAGCATAAGAAAATTACCAACTGAAGGTGTATATCTGATCCCCAGGACATCAAAAGCTTCCCTGAACCGGTTGAGTGACCAACTGTTAAGCTCCGCGGTCTTCTTGAGAAATTCAACATCTCCAAGGGCTGCAATGGCTCCTGCTTGAGCAAGCATGTTGGGCTCGAATGGAAGTTTCACTTTGAACAACGCCTGAATCAAACGTGGATCACCGAAACCGGCACCAATTCTTAACCCCGCGAGTCCGTAGTCCTTTGAGAATGTCCGCAGAACCATAAGATTTGGCATTTCATACTTTAAACCATCAGGATAATCAGGGTGCTCCCGGGCATAGAGCGTGTAAGCTTCATCAAGTACAACAAGAATTGATGATGGCACTTGTCGCATAAACTCTTCGAATTGCGCCTTGGTAAACATCGTTCCCGTTGGATTGTTCGGATTAGCCAGATAAATGATCCTGGTTTTTGCCGTTATCGATGCAAGGATGGCTTGAAGATCGTATCTGTAATCACTCAGTAGAGTTTTAACACACTTGATATTGTACTTGTCGGCATTCACATACCAGCCTATAAAGGTGCCTTCAGAGGTTATAACTTCATCATCGCCATGACACACCGTGCTGATGATATACTGAAGTATCGCGTCAGAGCCACTTGCCGCAATTATCCTCTCCTGAGGCACTTCATAATACTCGGAAAGTTTCTTTGTCAGTTCATAACACTTTGGATCAGTATACCTGTGAAGTTCACCAAGAGTATTTTTAATCGCCTCAAGCGCCCTTGGAGAGGGTCCGAGAGGGTTTTCATTGGAAGCCAGTTTAACAATTTTTGTTAAGCCTTTCTCCCGCGCGAGTTCTTCGATCGGCTTACCCGCCTTGTAAGGGGTAAGTTCTTCGATATGCTTTGGTAGCTTTATCATTTTATTTTCCGGTTTTACACCTCAAGCCAGGAGTTTTCGTATCCTTCTATCAGTGTGTCTTTCACGTTTTCAGTTAGTTTTAAAGGCGCGTAAGTATCCACCATTATTGCATACTCAAACGTCTCTTTCGCGCCAATTGAGGCTTCTGTTTTCCCCGGTTGAGGTCCATGTGGAATTCCCATCGGGTGAAGTGTCACCGAACCTTCACTTATTGCCTTACGTGACATGAAGTCGCCATCTACATAATAGATAACCTCGTCACTGTCGATATTTGTATGGAAATAAGGCGCGGGTATCGCCTGAGGATCAAAATCGAACAGTCTTGGACAGAAGTTGCATACCACAAAATTCTGTGTCCAGAAAAGCAGGTGAACCGGTGGTGGCAGGTGAAGCCTTCCCACCTTCGGGGCATAATCCTTTATGTTAAAAGCATACGGATAGAGGAACCCGTCCCAGCCAACCACATCGAAGGGATGGTGAGGCACCATATACTCAAAATATCTCCCATTGAGATTGACGATCATCTTGTAGTCCCCTTCTTCGAAGTGGGGCTCAAGATAAGAAGGTGGTCTGAAATCACGCTCGTAATACGGGGCATCTTCGTTCAACTGACCGTATTCGTTCCTGAAGTGGCGGGGTATCTCAAATGGCGTAGGTGATTCAATTATAAGGAGTTTGACGTTCTCATACGAGTCAAACTTCAATTGGTAAACCGTCCCTTTCGGAATAATAAGGTAGTCCCATTGGTTGAAAGGTATCACACCGTACTCCGAGTACATCTTACCGCTTCCGTGGTGAATGAAGATCAGCTCAGACATCTGGGAGTTCTTATAAAAGAAATCAGCCTCTTCGGTGACATGGGCGGTTGAGATATTGCACCCACTGTTTCTCATGAACGATTGTCTCGCGGTAAGAATATTCCCCGGGGTAACTTTACGTCCTGTAACGAAGTGGTAATACTGAACGGGAGCGTCATCCCAATCTTTTACCTTCAAAGGGAATATTTCAGTGATCTCCTTTACCTGTGGTGGAATATGGAAATGGTATTTATTTGAGTAAACACCTGAAAATCCCCTCGTACTGAATAATTCTTCACGGTACAGGGATTTGCCGTCGGGTTTATAAAATGTTATGTGCCTTCTTGGGGGCAGTTCACCGAGTTTGTAGTAAAATGGCATTTTATCTCCTTCTCAGATCAGAAATTGCCGCGGGCGGCTTGATCGCGCTCAATGGCTTCAAAAAGTGCCTGGAAATTACCTTTGCCAAATCCTTCACTTCCTCCACGTCTCTGGATCACCTCGAAGAAGAAGGTTGGACGGTCACCCACAGGTTTTGTGAATATCTGCAGGAGGTAGCCGTTACTTTCGGGATCAAGAAGAATTCCGTGTTCCTTAAGTTCATCGATATCCTCTTCAACCTTTATGTCACGGTCTTTCAGCATCTGATAGTAGGTGTCAGGAGGAGTTGAAAGAAATTCAATACCGTTCTTCCGCATCGCTGAAATTGTTTCGATGATATTGTCGGTTCTTAAGGCGATATGCTGGATGCCGGTACCGCAGAACTCTTCGATGTATTCCTCTATCTGCGATTTTTTCAGGCCCTTGTATGGCTCATTAACCGGATTGCGGATAATGCTGTCTTCTGAACGGACAACTTTTGAAAGAAGTGCCGAGTATTGAGTTCCGATATCGCCCGGTTTGAAGTCAACGAATGTCTCAAAATTGAGGCTAGCGTTCATGTAGTCGACCCAGAAATTCATTTCATTCTCGCGGACGTTTCCGACGATATGGTCGATTATCTTAAGCCCTGTTTCGTGAGCTTCCACATCGAAATGAGTCACAGGTTCACCGAATCCGGGACGGAAATGCCCCTTGTATTCGTCATGGTTAACAAACATTATTTCCGCGTCGTCATAAAGTTTAATGGCAGCCTCAATGAAAATGCCGTTGGCATCCTTAACAGCATGCGGTCTTATTGTCGGAATGGCACCATTGGTAACGGCATGTCTCCAGGCGTATTCAACGTCATTTACGTTAAGTGTCCACCTCTTTACACCATCACCGTGGCGTTGCAGAAAGTGGTACATGTCGTAATTTTCAGGTTTGACGGGAGAGGATACGAGTATCCTGAGGTTGTTCTTTTCGAGGAGGTATGAGACTTTGTCTTTTACCCCAGTTTCTGGTCCGGAATAAGCGGTTATTTTCATTCCGGTGGTTTTCGAGAACCAGTATGCCCATATTTTCGCGGTTCCCACGAAAAACTCGACATAGTCATAGCCTCTGATACCCAGTTTGTTAGCCATTTGATCTCCGTTTGTAATGGTTAAAAAAGCGGTATTTTATTAAACTTGATCTGCAAAGATAAACAATAAAAGCAGGCTCCGAAATTCATTTCTGAATGCTCAAAGCCTGCCATTCAATCAGTGTGTTTTTCTAATCTTCCACGTTGTGGTTATGCTGTGTTTTTAACGCTTTTGCCATAAAATAGACGGTGAAAAATATTATCACCGACCAAGCACAAATTAAAGTTATAAGGGCGGGAGCATCCATTATTCTGCCTCCAGTCTTTCTTTGTTTAATCTTATTTTCCATGCATACGCGATAAAAACACCGATCACGACATAAACCGACCCCAGAAGACCTCTTGTTAGATTGGTGACCAATATTTTTTCGGGATCATCCACTCCAATATGGAAAAGTGCCCCCAGAACGCTACCAGCGTCGAGCTTCCATCCCTGACCACTGAAAAGCCCCGAGATCGCGCCTAACCAGTTGCCCCCCTCTGGCTGGAACATTGAGCCGAGGAAAACTATCAAAATGAATGTTGGTGTCACGTACTTAAGAATATATTTGAATATCACCGGGATTTTAATATCGGCACCTTTGTTTATCTCGGCCCAGGCGTTATCAATGCCAAATACCCAGAGAAAAATAATAGATTCAGCAAGAGCGAATACAACAAGCGAGAAAGTACCGGCCCAGAAATCGTACTCATCGAAAGCTCCATGATCGTAAAGGAGAATTGTGGGTAACGCGAGAATGAAAACTGCTGCACCAAAAGCTATAGTTGATTTCTGCCTTGTGAACTTGAACGAGTCTTGCAGGAACGCCATAACCGGTTGCCCCATGGCAATCGAACTTGTGATTCCGGCAAAGAAAAGAAGCCCAAACCAGGCAATTCCACCGAGAGTTGAAAGGAATGGTCCCCAGTTCTGAAAAAGCATTGGAAGAGTCATAAACGACATCCCAAATCCGCTGAAGGCCGAAAGTGACGCGAGTCCGAGGTATGCAACAGCGATTGGAATAACAATAGAGCCACCGAGCACCACTTCCACAAATTCATTCATGAATCCTGCTGAAGCGGCATTTAGTGCTACGTCATCATTCTTCCTGAGATATGCTGCATAGCAGTGAATAGAGCCCATACCCACCGAGAGTGTAAAGAACACTTGCCCGGCAGCTGCAAGCCATACCTTGGGATTCGCGAGCGAATCGAATTGCGGAGTCCAAAGAAAGTTCAAACCGGCTATGGCATTCTCAACTGCCCCGTTTTCTCCTTGTTCAAGAGTGAGTGCCCGGATGGCAAGGAAAATACCAAACAGAATTAGCAACGGCATTAGTATCTTGCTCGCCTTCTCGATTCCCGCGCTGATACCGCGTGAAAGTATCCAGAGGTTTAAGCCAAGGGTGAAGATGAAGAAAAATATTGCAACGGGCGAAAAATTAAGGAAAGCACTTCCTTCCCCAAGATACGACTTGAAATACTGTATCACCTCCTGTTGATTCATTCCATTGAACACATCGAAGAGAGAGAAAAAGGTGTATGCCAGAGTCCACGATTCAATATAGCAATAATATGCTGCCACTACGAGGTTGGTGAAAATTCCGAACACGCCAAAATACTTCAGCAATTTTGATCTTCCCAGCACATCGAGCATACCGGGCGTGGAATGATGACCATACTGCCCACCGTGCCTGCCAATTGCCCACTCAACCCAGAGTAAAGGAATCCCCATCACCACAAGCGAGACAAGGTAAGGGATAATGAAGGCTCCCCCGCCATTATTTATCGCTTGCGCGGGGAATCTAAGGAAGTTACCGAGGCCTACGGCGTTTCCTGCAACGGCAAGGATCAAACCGATCCTCGAAGCCCATCTTTCGTTCGTACCACTCATTCTATAAAGCAGCTCCTTGATTTGTTTCGATTAATTCTTTTTCACTATTG
This sequence comes from Bacteroidota bacterium, assembly GCA_023433685.1. Taxonomy (GTDB): domain Bacteria; phylum Bacteroidota; class Ignavibacteria; order Ignavibacteriales; family Ignavibacteriaceae; genus UTCHB3. The sequence continues at coordinate 2,755 of JAEYUD010000025.1, read as the reverse complement.
GCTATGATAACTGCTCCGGCAGCATCACCGGTAACGTTAGTTATTGTTCTGCACATATCTAAAATTCTGTCTATTCCGAGAATCAAAGCAATTCCCGATTCAGGCACTCCAACTGATTTGAGAATAATGATCAGCATGATGATGCCGACTCCCGGTACAGGCGCGGTACCTATCGACGCCAGAACCGCCATAAATACCACTGTGATCTGTTGGGCTATCGTAAGATCCATACCATAAACCTGGGCGATAAAAACCGTGGCAACACCCTGGTACAAGGCTGTACCATCCATATTGATAGTCGCGCCCAACGGTAACACAAAACTCGTTATCGATTTCGATACTCCCAGATTCTCCTGACAACACTCCATGTTTACAGGAAGTGTAGCAGCGGAGGAACTGGTACTGAATCCAACCAGCATTACCGGCCGGATACCCCTGAAGAACTTCCTGATATTGAATTTTGAGAATATCTTGATTATCAGGCTGTATGTGCCCATGGTATGTATCAGCAGTCCAAGAAGTACCGTGATTGCATACCACAAAAGCGTCTCAAGAATATTGAATCCGAATTCAGCCACTGTTGCGGCTATAAGTGCGAAAACGCCTATTGGTGCAAACTTCATTATCACGTCGATCATCTTGATCATCGCGTCACTTAAGGCATCAAAAAAATCAAGAAGTATTTTCGACTTATCTTTGTCAGAGAATGTTAGAACCATGCCAAAAAAGACCGCGAAGAATACGATCTGAAGCATTTCGCCTTGTGAAAGTGCCGCGAATGGATTTCTCGGGATCATCTCCACGATCATTTTTATGCCATCGAACTCAACATCCGTTGCAATCCTCTCTTGTGTGTCACCGGCGTAGGTCTGAAGCAGATTGTTTTTAGTCAATTCATTCATCTGCTCGCCGGGACGGATAATGTTCGCGAGTACCAACCCGATTATCACTGCGAAAGCTGTGGTTGTGAGATAATAAGAAAGGGTTTTTGTCCCAATCCTCGCGAATTTCCTGATATCTCCCAGGCTCGCGGCACCGGCGATTAAACTTGCCAGAACAAGCGGCACTGCAACCAGATTCAACAACCTGATGAAAATATCACCAAGCCATTTGATCCATGTCGCGGGGGTCTTAGGGTTACGGATGGTCTTCACTGATTCAAAAGACGCGTCTTTTCCATCGGGTAAGGCCACCTTCAACGCAACTACCGCACCATCTTTTTTTGCTTGTTTGAAGATGTTTATCAGTTTCGGTTTTTCACCACCTGCAAATGTCAGAGTATCGGTTTTCAGTCCATCTTTAGTGGTACGTATCAGCATTGCCGATCTCCACGCGGTCACGTCACTTTCGGTGTTCTCTTTGTTAACCTGATGCGATACCACAAAAGCATCGGCATCGACATTAAAAAATGCACCAAAGAGGGCACCAAAGATCAACGCTATAAGTATTTGCGTGTGGAGGGCAGGGAATTTAAACTTCATTAATTTGCCGTTACCTGATTTTTTTCAGAGTGAATTCTTTAAAAAACAAAAATAATCACTATTATTGAAACTTAAAACGATCAAATTTGAAAAATACGCATTTCCCTGAAATTATATAATCATTTTATCCACTCTCCCCTAAATCGAATGAATAAAAACACCAAAGGTGATCTGTTAAGAAAACTTACTCTTACGGGTGCCACAATGATCGTTGCCGGCTCGATGATCGGTTCAGGAATTTTCCGTAAACCTGCCACCATGGCCGACCAGTTAATGTCACCGGAATTACTCATTATTGTCTGGATCGCGGCAGGGCTCATTACTCTCGTCGGCGCGCTAATCAACGCGGAAATCGCCGGAATGATCGATGCCACCGGAGGGCAGTACATTTACTTCAAGGAGATGTACGGCGACTTCACAGCCTACATGTATGGATGGTCGATACTCTCGGTTATCCAAACAGGCAGTCAGGCAGCGATCGCTTACGTTTTCGCTGAATACCTCAATTCTTATTTGCACATAGGCGGGCTATCTGAAACGTGGGCCAATTTCCAGGTTTATATGCCTTTTGTGGGGATGATCAAACCCTTCGCGGAGTTTGGTACCAAGTCGATAGCGATAATCGTTACACTTTTCATCACGGGCGTTAACTATATCGGAGTATTCTTCGGGGGTGTGGTTCAAACTGTTGTCACATTTGTAAAAATTGGATCGATACTCGCCCTGTCTGTCCTTATTTTCATGCTCGGTGATGGAAGTGCCGCAAATTTCAGCAACGGTTTTTCAATGCCCGCGGAGAATGCGTCAAATATAATTTCATTGTTTGGTCTGGCTCTCGTCGGAGCATTTTGGGCTTACGACGGCTGGAACAACGTCACTTTTGTGAGTGGTGAAGTAAAGAACCCTCAAAGGAATGTTCCTCTCGCGCTTGTCTATGGAACTCTGATTGTGATAGCTGTGTATGTCTTCATCAATCTTGCGTTTCTGTATGTATTACCGATCGATGAGATGAGGAAATCTGATCTGGTAGCCCGGACGGCAGCTGAGAAGATTTTTGGTGTCGCGGGTGGATCGGTTATATCAGTTGCTGTTATTATCTCAGCATTCGGTGCACTGAACGGAAGCATCCTCTCCACCGCCCGTGTGCAGTTTGCCATGTCAAGAGCCGGAATGTTCTTCGAAAGCCTCGGAAAGGTTCATCCGAAGTTCGCTACACCTCACATTTCCCTTCTTGTTCAGGGTGTCTGGTCGGCGGTGCTGGTGCTATCTGGATC
>JAEYUD010000020.1 GCA_023433685.1 Bacteroidota bacterium | reverse complement strand
CCAGTATATGAAGCCAATGTTGTTCAGTGCCGAGCCAAGTCCGGTGGAATCACCTGAAACTTCGTAAACATCCGCGGCACGTTTCATTGAAACAATGGCATTTCGCCTGTCCATCATTCTGAAGAGGGCACGTCCCCTGTTCTCAATGTTCCTCCCGAGAAGGAAACTTAGTCCGTTTTCTTCGGCGAGTTTAACGGCGCTGTTGAATATCACTATCGCCTGCTCGTATTTCCCCCGGTCGTTGAGCATCTCCCCCTTTTTTGTGAGGGCTTTAACCATTTCTTCGGGATTGCCATCCTGGGTTGCAAAGCGGACAAGGGAATCAAGCAGCTGAGAATAGGAGGGATCACTGTATGGGAGTGCTTCAAGTTTCCGGTACAAATCAGAAAAATTGCCATTTTCCCCGTTTTCCCCGTTTTCAGAACATCCTGAAAAGAGAACGATTGCGGTGGGTAAAATCAGAAAGAGGAGCTTTTTCATTGATTAATTTGTTGCCGGGAATCCAATACGGGATTATTAATATTCTTTAACACTAAAATATTGAATTTTGCACTGTAATAGCAAACTTTTCGACTTTCGCGGGGAGCTTTGTGGTATTTTTACACACCCTGTAATGGCTGTAAAAATTTTCAACACCCGTAACCCGTTGTTTTATAATGAGTTACGGTGTTTCGCGGTTTTTGGTGATGAAATATTCAACACTTTCTGAAATCCGCTAAAACCGTGATACTGGCGTAACCCATTGTTATTAAAGGAGTTAATAAATACCAAAACATTTTGGCACGCTATTTGCATAAGTATAAGCAGATATGTTTTACAAGTGCCCCGAAAGGAAAAAGTCATGGTAGTTCTATTAGTTTTATTGACATTTGCCGTAGTGATAGCCATAGATGGATACAGAATCCACAAAAGAGCTGCAGAGCATAACATTGTTCTTGACCACGGCGGACTCGGTCTCACGATGGCCGACGGAAAACCTGAAGACAAAGAGAAAAAAGAGAAAAAGTAGTTTTAAAGTAAACCTGACTGATTAATTGATCGCGTTGAAGCAGGGCGGTTAGTTCCGTCCTGCTTCATTTATCTTCACCTGATTATTTGGTGATAATCATTTTCTTCATTTGGGTCTGTTTTCCGCTATTCCCGCTCGCGACGGTTTCAAGCCTGTAAAAGTAAACACCGGCCGGAAGTCCTGAGGTTGATATGTCAACCTTGTGGATACCTTTGCCCATTATTGCTGAAACGGGTCTTGACACTTCTTCACCGATCGAGTTGAAGACGGTCAAAGTGGTAAACGCCTCATCTTTATTGGTGAAACAGACCACAGTTGATCCTTCGGAAATGTCAACCGGATTGGGGTAATTCTGATAGAGAACGTAACCAAATTCTTCCACTTCCACTGATCTCTCTCCATAAACCTTAACAGTTCCATCGAGGTCAAATTGTTTCAGCCTGTACTTTACAGTACCGGTTCCGGGCGATTTGTCGGTAAAATTGTAACTCACCGGTGTGGTTGATGTGCCCGCGCCACCGGTAAAGCCAACCTTCTGCCATTCGGTATCAGTCGCGGCTTTCCTTTCCAATTCAAAACCCCTGTTGTTCAACTCAGTGGCAGTTGACCACCTTACAACCACTTCCCCGTTCTGCGTATAGAGGTCGAAAGAGGTCAGTTCAACAGGCAGTGGCGTGTCGGTGACGAAACGGTAGAAACCGGCGGGCGCCATAATGGGTCGTGTTATCGTCCGTGCCTGAGTGGAAACCGAGAAATAATAGAAGATGGTTTTATTCGCCCCTGTTTCGGGAATATAGGCAATGGCATCGTTCCCCGTTAGCGTTTGCAGGGGTACACTGTTCCACCCGGCGAGGGTGTCGGTGGTGTAATAGAGGAGCGCTTGCGTTACAGGGAGTTTGCTCTTGTAATAAACCTTAACGGGGTACCCCAACCCTGGAACCGGCTGAATGGCCAGGAGCTGATTGTGGACGATGTGTATCTGATCCTTGATACCGATCTCCTTGGTGATGCAATGAATTGCGCCACTTGCCGGGATGATCGAGTTGGAATTAACCCCTACAATGTTGTAACCGGGTAATGCCTCACGGTAAATTCTTAATGCCGTGGTATCGTATCTTACATCATAAGTGGGTACAATTACGGTTTTGTTCACGAAAACAGAATTGGTGTAAGTCCGGTAGTCACCCCCCTGACTTGGATACTTGTTCTGAGAGTCGGGTGGCATCGGAATTCTGACAACCTTGTAAGGCCTGCCGAAAGGTGTCTGGAAGTTGTTAAGAACGTACTGCAGGTTCAGTTCTATCTGAGGCCCGTCTGAAACACCTTGCGGATACTGTCCCACAAGAAGGGTTTCTTCATCGAGCAGTTTCATGTGCATGTCGATGTGGTGAATGCCATCATAAGGTAGCACATCCATTTTGATATAACGGTCGATCCCCATGAAACCGGAGACTATCGAATTAATTTGTGCTTCTGTTTTTGAAGAGTTTTCATTAATAATAAGTTTTGAAGAGAACGCGGTGCCAAGCCCGTCAGCCATGAAGTTTCCACCGGTGGCGACAAATCTGTAAGGCTCAAGGGTGGTCTCATGAAGAACTGCACCATACCGGTCGGCGAAGGCCTGCGGACTCGCGTCGTCGCTGGGGCGGGGGCGGTTGTAAACCCAGTCTATTAGCAAAAGTGAATCAACCCCGCCGCCATAAACAGTCCATGGACCGTAATCCCTCACCCAGATCGAATTGAAGGGAGTGATAATAAAGTTCAGGTTTGTCAGCGGAACACCCCCTTGAGTAAGGTACGTTTTCACGCTGTTTGAGTCGCTGCAGATTATATACAGCGGCACTTCTTCCTGGGCAAAGTCGACCACCTGCCTTAAGATCGACTGGTAGCTTGTCCAAGTAATTATAAGTCCACCGAGTGGTTCCCACTCCGCCATGGTTCTCACTGGGAAAGCTGGAGGGGTCTGAATGCCTTCGGTAGAAGTTGGGAAACGGTAATTTTTCATCATCTCCAACTCTTCCGGGGTCATACCCTTGGGGAGACCTTGAGAGTGAAGTGTAAAAGGAAGAACCGCCAGGATCAGGAGTAAAATTTTTTTCAATTGAGCACCTAAAATATCAGTTTAAGGATCGAGAAATCGTCGGGCAGGTTTGCGTCGTTGTTAAGCGTTTTGATATAGTCATAAAGATCTTCGAGTTCGCTGTTCTGATCATTCTTTTTCGATTTTAACAGGTCGCGCATCTCTTCAAGAGTCCACATCTTACCCGGAGAGACCTCCACTTCATACACCCCGTCGGAGAAGACATAGAAATCCGACCCTTCGGGGACGTGTACCGTGGCAGATTTATACGGGAATTTTGGGAGATGCCCCACGATCAGGTTCTTCGTGATCAACTCCTTCACCTCGCCACCTGGTTCATAAAGCAGGGCGGGAGGATGGCCGGCACTTCCATAAGTTAATTGGCGGGTGTTTTTGTCGAACACCCCGTACCAGATGGTAAAATAAAGGTTGTTCTGTTTTTCCATAACGAAGGTTTCGTTCAGGGTGTTTAACACTGATACGGGATCCCTGAAGTCGGTGTGCGGAAGTGTCTGGCTTCGCAGAACGTTCAGTGCCGAAACAGAGAGAAGGGCGGGACCCACCCCGTGATCGCAAACATCGAGAAGGTAAACAGCGAAGTGATCTTCATCTATCCAGTGATATCCGAAGGAGTCACCACCGAGATCCGCGGACGGAACAAATTTCCACTCTGAGCTCACCAATCCCGATTTCAAGGGCGCGGGAAGAAGTGAAATAACATACTCTGCCGCCCGGTTCAACTCGTGAGCGAGGGCTTCCTTGCTTTCGAGGAGGGCCTGATACATTTCGTTCCTCTCCATCAGGGCAATATAGCCCCGTGAGTGGTAACGGATCCTGGCTATAAGTTCGATCTTGTCGGGGAGTTTAACCAGATAATCGTTCGCCCCCACTTCGAACGCGTCGGCTTTGGTTATCGCCTCTTCTTTAGATGAGAGGACGATCAAAGGCACATCTTTCAGGCCCGGGTGCCCCCTGAAGAACTTGACGAGTGTAAGCCCGTCGATATCGGGCATTACCAGATCCTGCAAGATTACGGTTGGTTCGATCTCTTCGGCAACGGAGAGAGCCATTGCCGGCTCCTGGCAGAAATGGAATTCGATATCCTTCTCGCTGGCGAGCATCATTGAGACGGCACTTCCTACTATCTGCTGGTCATCAACCAACAACACTTTAATCTTGAATCTGGTTAACTCTTTGTTCGTTTGGAGCATTATTAATCCTTTCTTCCATAAAGCAGGGTGAGTTCCTGCGCTATTTTCTCAGGGTTGAGTATCTTTTTGGCTGCATCAAGTTCAATGGCGGCTTTTGGCATTCCGTAAACTATTGAAGAGGCTTCATCCTGCGCTATTGTCAGCCAACCGAGGTTTTTCAGTTTCAGAAGTCCCTCCGCGCCATCCCTCCCCATTCCCGTCAGCAGTATTGCCGTGTCCCGGCCGGAACGGTTTTCAGCGAGCGACAGAAAAAATGTATCGACCGATGGTCTGTAGGGGTAATCTCTTGGTTCGGTCACGTAAGCGAACCTCCCGCCCCGGTCGATTATCAGGTGATCATTTGTGCCGGCAACGTAGATGTTTCCCGGTACGGGCACATTACCGTGTACCGCGATCGAAACCGGAAGAGTGGTCTGTTTGTTCAGCCAGGTGGCAAGTTCTTCCGCGAATCTTTGATCAACGTGTTGAATTATCACGACAGAGGCGATAAAATTTGAAGGGAGAGCAGCCACTATTGTGGCGAGTGCCTTTGGTCCCCCGGTTGATGAGCCTATGCCCACGAGGGGCGCGTCACCTTTGGGGGTTTTCGGGGTGACGGGTTTGAAATAATTCTTCCCGTTTATCAGTCGCCTGAGAGAGTGTATCTTGTTTACAAGCTCTGTAGCGCCGGTGGCATTACCGGAGAAATCGAATACTGGGGTGGCGACAGCATCAAGCGCCCCGTGTCCCATTGCTTCGAAAACCTTGGCGGAATTGGCACCAACTGAAGCTGTAACCACAAGAATGGCACACGGCGCTTTTTTCATTATCTCCGCGGTTGCCTGAACACCGTCCATAACCGGCATTATGAGATCCATCAGTATCAGGTCGGGCGTGTCTTTCACCGCCATGTCAACGGCCTGTCTGCCGTCGAAGGCAACCCATGCTATCTCAAATCCTTCCACGGATTTTACAACTCTTCTCAATGCTTCGACAGCCAGTGAGAGATCGTTCACGATCCCTATTCTCATTCGGCTTCTCCTATCAGATCAATCACAGCATTAACCAGACTTTCATCATGAAACGAGCTTTTAGTGAGGTAATAGTTCGCTCCCGCGTTCAATCCTCTTAAACGGTCTTCTTCCCTGTCTTTGTATGAAACTATCATCACGGGAATTTCTTTATAACGTGGGTCCGATTTTATCTTCTCCACAAGCTGTATCCCGTTCATTCTTGGCATATCGACGTCGGTAATTACCAGATCGAACAATTCCCTCTGAAGGGTATTGAATCCATCCACCCCGTCAATAGCGGTGGTAACACTGTAGCCGTTGTTCTCAAGCAGTTTTCTCTCCACTTCCCTGACTGTGAGTGAGTCATCAACAACGAGAATTGACTTGGTTTTCCCGCGTGTCACAAGACCGGAAGCCACTTTTTCAGGCCTTGAGCCGTAAACATACTTGTCGATCGAACGCACAAGATCATCGGGATCTATTATCAGGGCAATTGAGCCTTCTTCAAGAATTGCGGCGGAAGAGATGTTGGGTATTTTACCCAGCTTTGCATCGATGGCGGTGACTACGAGGTCACGCTCCCCAAGGAAAGCATCAACTGCAACGGCATATTTCGAGGTTCTGTCGCCAACCACAGCGAGATTTATAAACTCACCTTTGTCACCCTCACCCGGCAGGTTCATTAACCGGGCGAAATTAACTATCCCTATATTCTCATCACCAGATTTGTAGTACTGCCTGTCTTCAACTGTGTTTATCTCGTCAGCGCTTATGCTAAAGAGTGTTTCAACCCGTGAGAGTGGCATTGCATAAAGTTCGCCGTTAACCTTCAGCAGTAACGCACGGATAACAGAAAGAGTAACGGGAAGCTGAAGGGTGAATGAGCTTCCCTCGCCGGGTTCGGAGTCGATCTTGGTCTTCCCACCCACCTGATGAATCAAGGTCATCACAATATCGAGCCCCACGCCCCTTCCGGAGACTTTGGTAACATCCCCTTTGGTTGTAAACCCGGGGAGGAAGAGGAAATCGAGCAGTTCCGATTTGCTGAGGCTTTCCGCCATTTCGGCGGTTACATAGCCTTTTTCAATTACTTTTTTCTTAATTTTCCCGGTATCTATCCCCTTGCCATCATCGGAGACCACAATATTAAGGTACCCGGCGCGGTGCCCTGCTTCGAGAGTGATCCTGCCTGTTTCAGGTTTACCCGCGGCCACTCTTTCTTCGGGAGACTCAATACCATGATCGGCGGCATTCGCGATCAGGTGTGAAAGAGGGGCTTCTATTTTGTCGAGGATGTCACGGTCGATCATCGTGTCGTCACCCGTGATATCGAGCTTGATCTTCTTGCCCGAGTCTTTGGCGAGTTCCCGCACCATTCTTGGAATACCATGCAGGCCATCGGAGACAGGTCTCATTTTCGATTCAACCACCTGATTGCCGAGTGAGTCTGAGAGGCGCTCAATATTCCGTGAGAAAACGTCGAACTTGTCGATCATTGTGCTTATGTTCCACTCGAGTCTTTCAACCACTTCCCTGATGGCGTCAAGCTCACCGGCAAAGTTTTCAGTGGCACCGGTCTCTTCAATTCTACCCTCGAGGGCTTCCTGCGCGCGGGTCGCCTCCCTTAAGGTTTGTTTGGCAGCAAGAAGGTATCCGCGGAAAGGTTTGGTGAACTTCGCCTGAATCTTGATCTCACCGGCGAGCCCGAGGAGCCTGTTAAGGTTGTCCGCCAGAACCCTGACAAAAAGGGCATCCTCCTTTTTTTCCTGCCTCACGGGCTGAGGAGGTGGAGGTGTATTAATATTTATTGATTCAACCGGAAGTGGTGCTGCCGGCGACTGTGTTCCTGTATCCGGACCTGAAGAGGGTGCTTTTTTCGCTGCCGGCTTTGCAATTTCACCCTTCTGGGCTGCATTTAAGAGTGAAGAAAGTTCGTTTATCTCTCCCACTCTCGCGTCAATGCCCGTGATCATCTCATCCACGGGGAGCCCGGCAATTACTTTGAAGAGGTCGTTCCCCTGGAGGAGGAGGTCAATATGATCGGCAGAAAGTTTCACTTCCCCTTTAATGGCGAGGCTTAAAACGTCTTCCATCGCGTGGGCAAGCCCGACGGCCTGATGTATGCCCACGATCCTTGCCGCGCCTTTGATCGAGTGGGCTGAACGCATCAGGGGCTCAAGTTTCTCGTTCGAGGTTTCACCCTCTGCTTCAACAAGCCCTTTCTCGAGCACCTTGGTGTGCGACTCAAGTTCTATCTTGAACAGATCCACCAGAACGGGGTCGAATACGGGTTTCTGCTTTTTCGGCTCTTCTTTTACCTGTTCAGTGGGGGCGGTTGGCACCGGCTTGTCGAAATGATCAGCCAGGTCTTTTATCACCTGACCGTTCCCCTCCGCCACTTCAGGAATCTGTGCTGCTTCAACCGCGAGGAACTGGCTTAACAGCTCGGCGACGGTCGAAAAAAAGTTACGCTCCAGTTCATTTAGACCGGCTCCCGCCTCAACCGAGCGGGCAATGAAGCCCTCAAGCGATTTGCAGAGATCTACAACCCGGGTTACAGCCACCACCTTGGCTGCAGAACGGATCGCCTGTATAACAGGTCCGAGCGATTTAAGATCATCAGCAGAACCGGAGGTAACCGCCGACTCGATCTTCGGCAGATTATCTTTTATTACATTCTTGAATATTTCGAGTAAAACGGTGTTCTGCATTGTCACTGAAACTTTAATGTTGATCTGAACGATTCGCAGACCTTGTGCTCATCGAGCAGGGCGGCTGTAACACCCACGGCCTCGAATATCCCCCGTGAGAATATCTCACCTGCTTTTTGTGCCGTTGACGGGAGTTTGGAGACAAGGGAGGAGGAAACCCTTGTAACACCGATCACTTCATCCACTTCGAAGACAACCCGCTCATTCGCGCCGCGTATAGCGACCATTCTGTTGTAAATTGCCCTGTCACCCCCTGATTCAACGGGCACCCTTGTAATTCCCAGAAGATTCTCCAGACTGTAACAGAGGAGGAGTTCGCCATCAACGTTTACAATGCCGCGGAATGATTTGTTTGTTCTGAACGGAACAAAGTGTACGGGCTTTACCTCAACCGCCACCAGAAAAGCATCCGTCGGGATCGCGAGATACTCACCCCCGAGTCTGAAGATCGTAACAGAAAGATCGCCCTTTTCAACTATCTCTTTTTTACGGGAGAGGGCAACTGTCCACGATTCAATAAATTCAGGCGGCACTTCCCTGTCGAAAAATTCACGGGCGGCACCGGAATAAACCGGACAATGTTTGCAGTGGAGGTACTCATTCAGGCTTTCGCACGATTTGTCGCCGAAGACGCCTGTAACTTTCCAGCATTTCTTTTCGTTACCGGTCATGATCTTTTCCTGTCAGAAATTCTTTTTAGCCGGTCCCTGTAAACCTTTGCCCTTGCCCCGTCACCTTTCTCTTCATAAAGGAGGCTAATGTGAACGAGTGCTTCTTCATGGTTAGGTTCGAGGTAGAGAACTTTAAGAAAGTTGTTCTCCGCCTCGTCGATAAGTCCCGTGGCATGATCAATTACGCCCATAAGACAGAGGAGCTCCCTGTTCGCGGGATCCTTAAAGACGAGTTCCTCGCACTTTTTCCTTGCGGAGGAATAATCACCACCGTCAGCAAGACCGCGTATATACTCGATATCAAATCCGTTTCCCGGTATCACCCTGCTCTCCTCGAGCTGTTTGGTCACCTTCTCTTTCACCGCGGCGGAGGGCCTGACGAAACGGTTTGCCACGCCACTTCCGGAGAATCCGGAAGCGGGGACAGCGGTACCTTTGGAAGTGGCAACCCTTGGAGTGGCCTCTTCATTAAGAAGCGCGAAAGTTTTGGGTTTTGATACGGTGGTGAACCCGGAACCGGAGAAAAACATAACTTCTGTGTGTCCCGCGAAAAGAAGCCCCCCTTTCCGGAGAAGCCTTTTGATATTCGTAACCGCGAGTTCCCGTGCCTGCTTGTCCAAGTAGATAACGAGATTCCTGCAAAATATAATATCGTATTGCTGACTCCCGGCAAGAAACCCGGTTGAGGCAAGATTTTCCCTGCGAAAATTTACCATCCCCTTCACACGGTCACTTAATCTGAACAGATCACCCTCAAGTGTAAAATAACGGGAGATCATCTCCTCATCGTCACCTCTGAAAGACGATTTGCCATAAAGAGCGGTTTTCCCTTTTCTGATGGCTTTTTCACTGATATCCACCGCCTCGATAAGCGCGAGTTCCGGGGGAAAACCAACATCGAGAAGCGACATGGCGACCGAGTAGGGCTCCTCTCCGCTTGAAGAAGGAATTGAAAGTATTCTCACTGGACGGGGAACAGGTGACATGAACCTGCCCGAGATCTCACTCTTGAAAAAATTGAAAGGTTCCACATCCCTGAAAAACCAGGTTTCAGGCACAACTATCGATTCAACAAAAGACTGGAACTCAGCCTCATCCCGTCTTAATATCTCCGTGAACTTCCCGATCGACTCCACATTTGCGGTTTTCATCTTCCGGTTAACGGCGAGTTCGATACTTTTCATGCCAATGGTTGAATAATCGAGACCGATCCTTTCGGCCAGGAGATCTGTGATCTCCCTTAGCGCGGTAACAGTGCTACTCACCGGCCGCCTCCCTGAAGAGATCCTTCCTGAGATATGCAGGCAGAATCTCTTTTACCGAGATAAGCTGAACTATCCCGGTCTTCAAATTTATCAGCTGCCCCAGATATCCCGTTTCCTCGGTTATAAGCCCGGGATTCTGCAGCTCTTCTTCCTTGATCCGGATAATATCCATCACCTTCTCGCTCAGAAGCCCAAGTTTCCGGATCTGCTCCCCGGTATCGTAGTTTACCACGATTATCCTGGTGCTCAGATATCTTTTCGTGGTCAGACCCATAAGGAGGTCCCTCAGATCGATCACCGGAACTATCTCACCACGATAATTGAATCTTCCCGCGAAATAAGAGGGTGCCTTCGGAAAGGAGGTAAGATTGACGGGCGGAGCCACTTCAACCACTTCATTCGCGTTAACGGCGTAACGGTTCTCTCCGATCTCGAAAGTAAGGCAGAGCAAGTTTTAACCCCCGAACCTGAATTTGGAGACCACTTCACGCAATGAAACAACCGCCCCTTCAAGGCGCTGTGTGATGTCACTGAACTCGGAGATCGATTCCCTCGTGTGGAGCGCCACAGAGTTAAGTTCGTTCATCGCGTCGCTGATCTGCGCGGCGCCATCGGTCTGCATCTGCATTTGCGAGCTTACAGCTTCGAAGCTCGGCAGAACGTCGCGCGTGTACTGGATTATCTCGTTGATGCTTTCGGCAATACCCGATATTCTCCCCGCGCTTGAGCGGGTTGTTCCGGTATAAACTTCGACACCAATAACCCCGGCTTTAACCGCCTGCTGCATTTCGTGGATCATCTCCTCTATCTCAAGGGCGGCCATAGCGGTTTCTTCCGCAAGGCGTTTTATTTCGGCAGCCACAACCGAGAACCCGGCACCATACTCACCTGCTTTCTCTGCCTCTATTGAGGCGTTCAGAGAGAGAAGATTGGTCTGAGTGGCTATTTTTGTGATTGTGGTGATCACATTTGAGATGTTCGCGGTCTTCTGATAGAGAAGTGAAAGTTTTTCGGAAATATCGCGCGAGCCTTCTTCGAGTGATGCCATTGAGCCGGTGATCTCGTTGAGACCGGCCACACCCCTGTCGGCGAGCTGAAGCGACTTGCCGGACTTGTCGGCCACCTCGCCAACTGTTCTTGACAGATCGATCGAGCTGCTGTAGATCTCTTTTCCGGTGGCATTTACCTCGGCGGTTGAGGCTGCCTGCTGATTAATCGCCGCGTTAAGGGCGTGAACGGAGGATGATATTTGAGTGACCGATGAGGTAACGGCAATACCTGCTTTCCCCACCTCTCCCAACAGTTCCTCAAGGTCGAATATAGTGGTGCGGATCGCGCGGAAGAGGGCCCATATTTCATCCTTCTCTTTGGCGGGCTTGTCACGTGCTATCAGATATTTCATCTCCAGCGT
>JAEYUD010000291.1 GCA_023433685.1 Bacteroidota bacterium | reverse complement strand
AGTCCCGATAACGCGGTTATCAGGACTCCATTTAAAAGGGAGGTTTCGTAGCTAAAATAACGGAGAACCGGCAAGAATAAAAAGAGCAGGTTGACTGAAAAGATCAGCCCTGCCGGTGAGAAAACCGTTTTTTTAATACTCGGTACCGGGTATCCGCTCAATATCCGCTCCCAGCTCCTTCAATTTCTCTTCAAGACGCTGGTATCCCCTGTCGAGGTGATATATCCTGAGCACTTCGGTTGTTCCATGAGCAGCAAGACCTCCAAGGACGAGACTCGCGCTCGCTCTGAGATCGGTCGACATAACCTTCGCGCCACTCAATTTCTTGCTCCCTTTAACCACGGCGGAGTTGTCTTTTACTTCAATCGCGGCTCCAAGTCTGGCAAGTTCGGGAACATGAGTAAACCTGTCGCGGTAGATCGTGTCAGTGACAGTTGCAACCCCTTTTGATATTGCCATGTACGAGATCCATTGCGCCTGCATATCTGTCGGGTAGCCCGGGAATGGCCCCGTGGTCACATTAATTGCCTCGGGTCTAATGCCTGTGGCATCAACAGTTACGGAAGTGTCATCATAAGATAGTTTTACTCCGCTCTCTTCCATCTTGGCAATAACTGAGTAAATATGAAGAGGATTTGTAGCCTCAACAGTAACTTTTCCTCCGGTAATGGCTCCCGCGAGCAGAAGAGTACCGGCCTCAATCCTGTCGGGTATGGTATCCACGTCAACAGAATGAAGTGAGTCAACTCCCTGAATATGAAGGATCGGGGTACCAATTCCGTCTATTTTGGCGCCCATGTTCTTCAGCATTTCGGCGAGGTTCGTAATTTCCGGCTCCATCGCGGCGTTGTTCAGAATCGTCTCGCCTTTGGCAAGCACTGCAGCCATTAGAAGGTTTCCGGTGGCACCAACTGAAGGGATGTCAAAATTTATCCTGTTTCCTTTCAGCCGTTTTGCTTTTGCTATTATGTATCCGTCAACCAGGTCGATATGCGCGCCAAGTTTTTTAAGACCTTCGATATGAAGATTTATCGGTCTCGGACCCCAGGCACACCCTCCGGGGAGGGAGACCTTGGCGTAGCCGTGCCTCGCGAGAAGTGGACCGAGAACATAAACTGAAGCACGCATCTTTTTAACGTGTTCATAAGGTGCTTCAAGAACATTTACGCCTTTTGTATCAAGCGAAATAATGTCTCCGGCAAAATCAGCCTCAACACCGAGATGCCTGATAAGTTTCAGCATCGTGTAGACATCGTTGAGAGCCGGTGTGTTAAACAACTTTGAAGATCCCGAAGCAAGAAGCGCGGCGGGAATTAGAGCAAGGGAGGCATTTTTTGCCCCGCCGGCTTTCACGCTGCCGGTTAGAACCTTGCCACCTTTAATTATAAATTTATCCAATTCTTTTCCATTTAAAAGTTCATGTAAAGCAGAGCCCCGCCTGAAGCTGCCATGTAAAGCCGTGCCTTGCCGGATGTAACCGAGTTTATCAGACTCCCCGCCACCGCAGGCTGGTACTTCCAGGTCTCACCACCGTCTTCACTTCTAAGAATGTCGCCTGTGTTTGATATTATCACTCCGTTGCTTGGGGAATTGAACCGTACCGCGATCAAAGGTGCCGTAAGGTTGACGTCGATCCGCTTCCAGTCGGTTCCACCATTCGGTGACCTGAATATTTGACCGCCACCTCCGACAAGCATGTAAACCTCGCCTCCGATGGCTCTTATATCCTTTAGGTAAGTATCGGTTACCGCTCCACTGAGAGTCCAGGTGTTTCCGCCATCAACTGTTTTAACAATTGTGCCGTTTTCACCAACCGCGATGCCGCTGTTGTTATCAATGAAGTCGGCGGAGTACAGGCTGTTCTCCACACCCGTTTTACCCTGTTTCCAGGTGACACCCTGATCATCAGAAATGAGAATCATGCCACGGGATCCGAGGGCGACCACCTTACCGGTTCCCATCACCCTGATTGTGATGATGTCATCTTTCCCGGGGGTGTTCAGTTTCTTGACGATCGAATCTTTTGGCACGAATGCGAGCATGGTGCCGGCCGCGCCACCGATCAGAAATCCCTGTGCAGGAACATGGGCAACCGTGTTCAACTCAACTGTCTGCTGAGGGGTCAGTTCGCGCCACGAGGTGCCGTTGTCAAGAGTGAAAATAATTTTACCACTGTCACCTATTGCGACACCCGCGCCCGAAGGATCGAAATCAACAGCGCGGAGATTGAATGAAACACCGGTATTGAATCTTTCAAAAGGATTCGCGCCCTGATACTGTGGACTCGTTTGAGACGAGAACGAGGTATCGAGCCCTTTCTGATCCTTCTGCTTTATGGTGTTTCTGAAACCGGTGATCAAGGTGTAAAACAGGTAGACCGAACCTATTAAACCAATGAACGCGAGAAGCGTGTAGATACCGAACTTGATCGATCTCTTTTTCCTTTCAGCATCCTGCTCCTCCATCGGTGAGCGGGATGAAGTGGTGACCGGCCCCTGTCTTATGATGTTCAGGGCGTAACCAACTTCCTGATTGAAGTCTTCACAACTCCCGAAACGTTTCATCTGGTCTTTTTCCAATGACTTGGAAATTATCTTGTCGATCATCGAAGGAAGTCCCGGAATGGAAGCCGAGAGCTTGGGCGCTGGTTTCTTCAGGTGCCCTTGCATTATCTCGTACTCTGTGCCTGACTCAAAAGGTGTCATTCCTGAGAGCATCTCATAGAATGTGATGCCGATAGAATAAATATCACTCTGCCGGGTGGGCTCTTCAGCATTGATCTGCTCGGGGCTCATGTAAAGAAGTGTACCGATCTTGGTACCGGTCTTTGTGATCCCTTTTTCGTAGATCGATTTCGATATGCCGAAGTCCATTATCTTTGCAACACCATCGGCATTTATCATCACGTTTGAGGGTTTAATATCCCTGTGAATGAAGCCTTTCTGATGAGCGTACCCAACACCTCTAAGGATCTGCTGCAGCACATCAAGCGACTCTCCGAGTTCGAGCGATCCTTTCCGGTCGATCACCTGTTCAAGTGTTTCACCATCCATGAACTCCATCGCTATACCAAGGTAACCTTGTTCGTCGATAAAGCCATAAACAGGAACTATGTTCGGGTGATTCAGCTTGGCCTGGTTTCTTGCCTCCCTCTTGAATCTCTCAATGAACTGAGCGCTCTGAGCAGTCTGAGCGTTCAATATCTTAAGAGCACAAAATCTTTCAAGCTTCAGATCGAGTGCTTTATAAACGACACCCATCCCGCCTTCTCCGAGCTTCGAGATTATCTTGTAATTGCCTATTATGGCACCTACCATGGTAATTCTTCTATTTGTTACTGATTAGAATGTAAGTGTAATTGTCGTTAGCGCCTTTATTTTCAACTTCCTCTGAAATTCTGAAACTGATCTCTGACAGATCATTTTCATCAAGAAGCTGAGCGAGTTCATCATTTGTGATGTTTCCACTGACCCCGTCGGAGCAGAGGAGGAATTTAATATCGTGCTTATACTCAACGGCAAGTCTCCCGGTGTCGATCTCAATGGCATCCCTTTCTCCGACGGCACGAGTGATCACATGCCTGAATGGATGTCTTTCAGCCGCCTCAGGCGTTAGAAGACCATTATCGATCATTTGCTGAACCAATGAATGATCCCTGGTTATCTGAAAGACTTCACCCGCGTCGAAGAGATATATCCTTGAGTCACCGGCAGATGCCCAATAAGCAATTTTTTTTTCGAGGTAAAGAGCCACCACAGTAGTAGCCATGCCAGCAAGGGCACGGTCACTACGGGCGACTTCATTTATTTTCCTGTTGGCGTACCTTATCGAGGCCTGCAATCTTTCTGAAGGTTCAAGGTCGCCATTGCCGGTGAAGTAAGCAATTATTGACTCAACCGCCACACGTGAGGCTGTCTCACCACCATTATTGCCTCCCACCCCGTCGCAAACCACGGCAAGGAATCCTTCTTCTGTCTGCAAGGTATCCGCGTAATCCTGATTGCTCCCGCGGACAAGTCCTGTTTTCGATTCGCAAATATAATTTATATTCATTAAAACCTTCGTCCTGCCGTCGTTAAAGAATGACAGGACACATTGCTAAACTGTGAAAATGTCGAAAGTAAATTAATGTAAAATCAGCTAATAATTCAATAAACCGGTCACTAATATTCTGCCATTGTCGCATCCTGTGAAGAGTCGCCCACCGCTGACCATCACGGGAGTCTTTATCCTTCCCCTTGTTTCAAATTTCTGTAACAACTTGAAGGTAGTGCTATCAAGGAGGAAGAGATATCCATCATTCACAGGGATTATCACCTTGCCTTCCACTATAGTGACAGGCAGATTAACCAGACCTCCGGTCTCATACTTGGATTTTAGCTCACCTGTTTTCAGGTTTATCCTGTACAGCACTCCCTTAAGGTCGCCGATGATTACAAAACCACCCGCGATTACAGGTTCAGCCTGTATTCTACCTGTTTCAACATCCCAGAAAGTGTAACCTCCGCGTCCCGTCAGTTTTATTCCGCCGGTAAAATGGGAGACCAGATAATTATCGCCAATTGGTAAAAATGAAGTAACAGGTTCATTCTTCCCTGTTTTGAAGCAGTTTAGATCCCTGCGGTTAGTGTTAATTTCCGCGATACTTCCATCAGACAGACCGGCGATTATTAGATCACCCGACTGAAGTATTCTCGAAGTTACTGCAGCAGGAAGGTCGATCCAGCCGCTAACAGTACCGGTGGTATCCATAAAACTGACCTTTCGGTCAGTGACCATTATCAGCGAACGTCCATTCTCAAAAAGGGAGCCGTTCCCGGCAATCTCAAGCTTTAAATCAGATTCCTCCTTCCCAAGGGAAATGTCATATTTCACGAGACGCAACCCGGGGATAAGCTTTTTGCTGTAGAGGTAGTACATCTTGCCGTTTAAAAATACCGGCGGGGATGAAATTGTGGAATTCCGTACCGAAGCATATCCGGCGTGGTCAAGTGTGTTCAGGTCAAAGGTGTGTATCCTTCCGCTCCCTTCCGTCGCGAACAGCCAGCCTCCGTGTACAAGGAGTGAATTATAAAAAAAACTCCCGTTGGTTTCCAGCTCAGTCACCATAGTGAGGGTGTCAAACTTCAATACAGCAGGATCACCCGAGACATTCTCATGGAGTTCGATCTTGATCGATGAGTAACAACCCGAAAGGGTCAGAATCGAAAATGCGAGCACGAGGAGTTTCTTCATCAGAAATCCCACCCGAAGAAAAACTGATAAAAGAGACCATCCTGAAACCTGCTGAAATTGTTCTCGAGCTTCTTCCCTATATCGTACCGGAATACGATAATATTAAAGAGGTTGAACCTGAAGCCAAAACCGACACTTCCAAGAGTCTCTTCGTAGGTTTTGTCCCAGAGTGAACCTGCATCGAAAAAGAGCGCGCCCCTGAGTCCGGAGAAACTCATCCCAAGAAACGGAAGTTGAAGGGCGATCCTGTCGACAAGCGGGAAGCGGAGTTCAACTGATGTCATCCAGAATTTCTGACCGCGAAGCCCAAACCGCGGGTAACCCCTCAGATCCCAGCTTCCACCGGCAATATAACGGCGCGTGGTGGTTCCTTCATTCCAATAAAGTGATCCGCGGATGGCAAGGCTTGTTGTGTAAAGTAACCTCAGATAGTGCCTGTAGTCGAAAATAAAACTGTAGTAACTCTCGTTTCCGAAGCGGATGTCATGAGTCATGCCGAGCTGCGCGCGGAGTCTGATTCCATCGAGAGGACCGGTGGGTCCCCAAAGGGCATTATCGAAAACGTATGCCACACTGTTCGAGACGAGTAGCGAACGCTGATCATTCCCGAAACCGATAATATCTTTGTTCACGTTCGCGAGTGAAATCGAGGTCTCAACGCGGTCGAATGAAGAGAATGGGTATTGCAGTAAAAAATATGTTCCGTAGCTTTTTTCGTAGTAGTATTCATCGCTCTCCCTTAGATCGTACCTCCTCCCCCGGTAATTAAAAACCCCGTAACCGTAGTTGGTACGCTTCTTCGTGTTAAGACGGGAGATATCGATATTAAAACTTTCGAGAAACTCCGACTGCGTTTCCGCTGTATTGAAAAGAAGAAGGAAGTAGCGGTCGTCTCCAAGCATATCGCTGAGTGAAAGCACTGCCCCTCCCCTGGTTCCGAATACAGGATCGGTCGATACCTGGCTTTGTGCATAGTCGAGCGTGTATTCTTCCCGGTATTTTACAACTGCCTTTTTAGCTTCACGATCTATCTGAGGGTAAGGCTCAGCCATCAAAGCGTCCTTTAGAGCGCTTATAACAGGGGGAATTGCGGGTCGAGCTGTTGGTTTATAACCATATATCTCAAATGTCAGTTTCTCGATGGAAGTGAAGAAAAATGTACTGTCCCGGTACGAAAAAGGGGTTTCAAGCCCTGAATAAAGGGCTGAAACAGGTTTGGCAGTGTCGGAAATTCCATGTTCTGAAACCTGGATTTCATAAAGATTATATACACCGTCTGCATCGTTGGCGGCAACAATTCGCTTCCCGCCATCAACGAGCCTGGGCCACGCGAAGTTAGAAGCGGCAGCGGTCACCGGCTCGATCTTGCCGGTTTCAATGTCGAGAGTGAAAATATTGTCGATACCGGAGTACTGCCCCCCAAGCCGGTCGGAGGTGAAGAGAATTTCGTTCTTTGTACGTCCCTGTACGGGTGAGGCATCGTTGAAATTATCATCCGTAAGCTGCTTTAATCTGGCTTCTTCTGTATACCAGAGGTAAATATCGGTGGAACCCTGACTGTTTATACCCCTGAAAAGCAGATCACCTGAATCGGTAAAACCCGGGTCGGAAATTGAGAGTATCCCCTCAAACCTTAACATTCCGGTCGACTCCCTCTTCATCAGATAGTAAAGATGTATTACATCACTCTGCCCCGAGCGGGTTACAAACGCTGCCACGCCCCGCTTTGAGACGGCAAGCGAAGGTGAGAAGAGGTGCACCGACTCATGTTCTTTCCCCCGCTCAGCGGTAATCAACCTCTCCGTTTTAATGTTTTTGGTAAAACCCGAGTCTGTTTCAGTGAGGTACAGCGATGAGTAACCGTCTTTGTTGGCAGTGTATACGAGGTAGTATTTTTTGTTAAGGGAATCGACAAAGACATTTGGATCAAAATTGTAACCACCACTGATCACCTTTCTTGAAGCCAGGGCGTTGGATGAGTGAGTTGTCACTAACGGATAATATTTCTTCCTCTCGTGATCAAGCCACTCCGCGTCAATCTGTGTCACCGGCTTGCCAAGCGTGATTGAGAGAACTTCATCAAAATCCTCTGAAAGGTGCATGTTCTCAATCACCCGGAGTACGAACCACTTCCCGTATTTCTCACTGACATACTCCATGAACGCCTGCCCGAACTTGTACATTATGAAAGAGCCATATACAGCATCAATGTTCTCAAGTCCGGTGAAATAGTTGTTCAATATCGCGTCGCGCATCACCATGTTTGCTTGAGCATCGGGACGCGTGGAGTAAAATTCAGCCAGCCCTTCCACGAACCAAAGAGGTGGAAAGTAGGTGTCGGTCCACTTCCTGTCTTTTGATATACGCGAAAGTTTAGAGGTCATAAAAACATGGGTGAGTTCGTGAAAGATCACATGTCTGAACTGCCCTATCGAGCCCATGAATGGTATAACCACCCTCCCCTTCATGAACTCGAAGAACCCTCCGACCCCTTCCGGTATAAAGCCGGGTGAGATATTGGTCTGCTGAAAATTTATGTGGGTATTGTAGAAAATAAGAGGAATACGGTATGTGACGGTGTGCTGAAGGTCCTCTTTGAGTACACTGAAGGCTTCTTCGGCTATCCTTGCGCCGGTTTCTGCTACCGGTGCTGTTTCTGCATCAAAATAGATGTCGAAGTGTTCTGTCTGAAGAATGCGCCAGTCGAAATCCTCATACTGCACTTTGTTCCGCCCAAAATAATAATACTGGGCATTCACGGGGGTGGCCGCGGCAAAGATCAGGGAAGCTACTGTAAAAAGGAGCAGTTTCTGCAGATTAATACCGTTCTAATTTTGGAGTTGATGTTCAGGTCACGGATCCGGGGAAGAAGTTCTCAGATCAGGTACCGGGTACGCTGTATATTGAACTCGGCGAAAAATGCCTGTATTTTTTCGATAACTTCCTCTTCCGATGAACATTTAAGACATTCATCGGCGAGCTCTTTTGCCCTGCTGTAAGTAAACGATCTGATAGTCCTCTTTATAGAGGGTGCTGCTACCGGTGAAACCGAGAGTGACTTTAACCCGAGACCTATAAGTACCGGAACCGCGAGCGAGTCAGCCGCCATTTCACCACAGATACTGATCTTGATACCCGACTCTTTTGTATCTTCAAGAATGTAACTCAGGGTGCGAAGTATCGCCGGGTGAAACTCCTGATAGAGATCGACGACGAGATCGTTACCGCGGTCAACTGCCATCATGTACTGAATAAGGTCGTTGGTTCCGATACTGAAAAAATCGCTCTCTCTGGCAAGCTGGGTGGCCAGCACGGCTGCTGATGGCACCTCGATCATTATGCCAAGCGGAAAATTATCTGTGAACCGCTGCCCGGAAAGCTCAAGCTCCGCCTTGCATTCCTTGATCAACTCTTTTGTCTCTCTGATCTCCTTAATTGTCGAGATCATCGGGAGCATGAAACGGAGGTTCCTGTTCATGGCGGAGCGCATGATCGCCTTGATCTGCTGCTTGAACAGCTCCTTGTTGTCGAGGAGAAATCTTATTCCACGAAGACCAAGGAACGGATTCTTCTCCGAAGGATGGAAAAGTCTTGTTTTGTCACCCCCAAGGTCGAATGCCCTGATGGTAACCATGTCGGGGTAAATTCTGGATGAAAGGTCGGACTATATCCTGGTCTGTCTGTCTTCATCGGGAAACTCACCAAGTTCTTCTATCAATTGCTCGGTTCTGTAAAGCCCGATGCCTTTGGCACCCATGGTTGAAATTTTTTCAACTTCACCACTTACATCCACATTTGCTTGTATCTCCACTTCCACCCCGTCAAGCGTGACAGGCGGAAGGTGGACAAGCTCCTTCATCCCTTCGTTTACCCGTTCGAGTTGAGCGATCTTCTCCTTGAAAAAATCCAGCTGCTCCTGGGTGGGGTTTATAAAGATGTAACCGTAGAACCCGTCAACAATAAGTTCTGTGTCGGTCTCCACCATTTCAAGAATCTTCGGTACACCGAGAACCGCTGGAATGTTCAATGACCGTGCTATGATCGCCGCGTGTGAAGTGAGACCACCGTGCTCGGTAACATACGCCTTAACGTCGTTCCTTGAAAACAGAATTGTATCCGCGGGGGTGAGCATCTCACTAACAACTATTGTACCGGAGACGATGGTTGACGACCACCTTTCCTTTTTCAGGTTTCTGATTATCCTGTTCCTGATATCTTCAATGTCGTTCGCCCTCTCTTTCATGTAGGGATCATCAACATCGAAGAGGAGGTTCATAAACTTGTTAAATTCTTCTTTAACAATACTCTCGGGCTCCCTCCGCTCATCCATGATCCTTCTTTCGATCTCATCAACGAGCGCGGGGTCTTCA
>JAEYUD010000286.1 GCA_023433685.1 Bacteroidota bacterium | reverse complement strand
CGTAAAAGGTGCCGGAACCACCACTTCAGCACAGTCATATAAATTCACCGACGAATCAGCTGTTTCAGGTAAAAACTATTACAGACTCCGTCAGATAGATATGAACGGCGAGTATACATACACAGACGCCATTGAAGTTGATCTGATGCTCGCGGGCGATTTCGCCATATATCAGAACTACCCGAACCCGTTCAACCCTTCGACCACCATAAAGTTCAACCTCCCATCAACGGCAAAGGTTAACATCACCGTGTTCGATATTATGGGTAGTGAAGTGGCAAACATTCTTGATAAAGAGATGACCCAGGGTTCACACAGCGTTGAATTCAATGCTTCGAACCTGGCAAGCGGCAGCTATCTTTATACCATCACCGCCACCACCGCTGACGGAAAGATATATAAAGAATCACGCAAGATGCAGCTCCTGAAGTAAGAGAGCTTTTTGGGACGCGGATACACGCTGATTTAACAGATAAACACAGAGAACGACCCAATTCTTTGCGTTACACTCAAGAATCCGTGTGTATCCGCGTTCTGATCATTTTCCGAGTTGATCTGTGTAATCCATGTGTATCCACGTCCTCTTCCACTATTCCGTGTAACTTTTTTTTAACCCGAAACCATTGAAATGATAGCTATTGTTGACTACGGCGAAAGGCCCGCGTATCTTCTCTACCAACTTGAAAAGCTTGGTATCGACCAAAAATTTACCTCTGTGGAAAGTGAGATACTCGCTGCCGACAGGATAATCCTCCCGGACTGCAAAGACCTGAAAAGAGCGGTAAAACGACTACACTTGCTGAATCTCTTCTCAATGCTCCGTATGGTGAATAAACCCGTGCTGGGTATCGGCAATGGTTTCGCGCTAATGTGTGAGGGTACAGGAGTCACCTCTTGTGAAGGGCTTGGGTTCTTCCCCCTCTCGGTCAGGCTTTCTGAAGCACCACCTCCACTTCCTGCAAAATACACGGCAATGGTGAAACAAAACAGCATTTATCTTGACGGGGAGTCATTTGAAGGGCTTTATTTCGATAAATTTTTCACGCCTTCATCAGGAATTTACGATGTTCTCAGCCTGATGGACTACGAAAATCTGCCTGCCGCCTGCATAAATGGCAGATACGGCGGACTGATCTTCAACCCCGAGTTTTCAGGTCCCACGGGAAGCTACATTCTCAACAGATTCCTGGTACTTTAGAATTCTATAACCTTCCAAGGAAGTGTGGCAACATCCGGCGCCACGTTGGCCAGTCGTGTGTCATGTCGTGACCCCAAATCTCAAGTTCATGCGGAATTCCCTTGCTCCTTAAGATGTTCGAGAGGTTAATTGAACCCTCCGGAGCCTCATATTCACCTTGTCCGGTTGCAATAATTATCCGTTTGTTATGACGCATCTGATTCAGAACGTTTTCGTCATTAAGATTTGAAAGATAGTCGGTGGGTGAGTTAAAATAGACGTTTTCGTCATAGTAGCCTTTTGAATAGGCTTTCAGATCATAGAATCCGCTCATCGGAATTGTTCCGGCGAAAAGATCAGGCCGTCTGAAGAAAATATTAGCCGCGTGGAGTGCCCCGAGGGAAGCGCCTGTAAGGTAGACCGGCTGTATCCCGTTGCAGTTTGCGTGAATAAAAGGAACCACTTCGTCAACCACATAATAGTTATAAGTCATGTGCCTGAGTGCCTTGTGGTGGGGCTGCATCGAGTTGTTCAACCAGCTTTCGCTGTTTATACTGTTGATCGAGAAAACTTTGAATTTTCCCGTTTCGATGTACCATGAGATCGAATCGATCAGCTGAAATCTTTCATATTCAAGAAAATCCGCCCCAGCGGTGGGAAACATCAGCAGCGGGATACCCCACTCGCCATAAACAACAATTTCCATATTCTTTTCAAGTCGTGGGCTCCACCACCCGTGAATCTCTCTTTTCATCCGTTTTCTGCTTTCAGGTTATAAAATATTAAGTTTTCTCAGGAGGTCACTTTTGTACTTTTCACCGATAGGGATGATCTGCTTCTCGATCATCAAATTGTTCTCGGTGATGTCAGCTATCCTCTCAATACGAACAATATACGAGCGATGCACTCTGGCAAACTCTTTTTTCGGAAGTTTCGCTTCAATATGCTTCATGGTCGAATAAATGAGATGCTTCCCCTTCCGGGTGTGAAGCTGCACATAGTCGCCCTGGGCTTCCACAAAATTTATATCAGCAAGGTCCATCTTCATCAGTTTCGAGTCAACCTTTACAAAAATGTATCCCGGGTATCCGCTCTCACCCTGTTTGTTATATATCTCGATCGCCTTGTCAACTGATTTTAGAAACCTCGCGTAGGTTATTGGCTTCAGAAGGTAGTCGGTTACATTATGTTCAAATGCCTCAACCGCGTAATTCTCTTTAGCAGTCACAAAAATTATCTGCGGTATCTCTTTAACCGTTTCGATCAGTTCGATCCCCGACATCTCGGGCATCTCAATGTCGAGAAATATAAGGTCGATCTCCTCATTTTTAAGAAGCTTTACAGCCTCAATGGCATTCGAACACGATCCGGAGAGTCTCAGAGAATCTGTTTGGGCAATGAATTTCTCAAGAATCTTCCTTGATATGTCTTCGTCATCGACGATTAAACAGTTCATTATATTCCTTGTCTTGGGCGGTTACGGCTGACGCATTTTCTGAATAAAATAGTTCCGTCAAAAAGCGAATTTACCGATTTTTACAAAAATAGCGAAAAGAATTCTCGATTTTGAGCAACCAAAATAACTTTTTGAATAGTTTTTTCACCCAAAGATAACCCGCCCTCTTTCGTAAATTTAAACTTGATTAAAAATAAATTCCGACTTCTTATGAAAAATATTACGTTCTTTATCCTTCTTTCCGCGTTACTATGGGGGCAGGATATCAGTATCACTGGAAAAGTCACCAATGGCAAGACGGGTGAAACGATTGGCAATGTGCAAATTTACTCTGTCAGTTTTCAACGGTCGACGTATTCAGACAATAATGGCAGGTTCGAACTGTCGCTTCCTCAATTTAACAATACCACTCTTAAATTCTTCCTTGCAGGCTACTCCCCGCTGACAATGGATGTTAACTCCAGCGGACTCAAGAAGATGACCCTTGATATCCCCCTCGACCCAGTTGAGATTCATCTTGGGGAAGTGACAGTTACAAGCCCGAGATACGTATCATCACTCCAGGAGTCACCATTTCCGCTCGGGATAATCGACAGATCAGACATAGAAAGCATGTCGAAACTCTCACTCGCTGAGTATCTTAAAGAGGAACCCGGTGTTTCTGTAACCCGGGATGGTATCTGGGCGACTGATATCTCACTCCGCGGTCAGCGTGGCACGGGAATAGTGCTTATGGTGGATGGCAACAGACTTGAAACCGCCACCGAACTTGCGGCACGCATGTCGATGATCGACCAGTTTGACATCGAGAGGATCGAGATCATCAAAGGCGCGGCCTCTTCAATGTACGGCACAGGCGCGCTTGGTGGCATAGTTAACATAATAACCCAAAACCGGAGGTTCAGAGATCAGTTCTATTTCACCGGCTCTCTCGGTGGGTTCTTTAACAGCGTGAACACCGGAAGCGGCACGAGCCTCTTCTTAAACGCCGGCGATGTTAACTGGTTTGCAAAAGTGCGCGGCTCATTCAGAGGCGCTTCCGCCACTGAAACCCCCGATGGAACGCTGCTCAACAGCCACTTCCACGACAACAGTATCAGCGCGTCACTTGGCTTCAAACCCCTGGCGAATCATGAATTTGAATTGAACTACCAGAAATACGGAGGTGAGGAT
>JAEYUD010000278.1 GCA_023433685.1 Bacteroidota bacterium | reverse complement strand
AATCACGCCCATACGCCACTGACCCTTTTAAGTCGTTTATCTCACTCTCATCTTCGGTTGAGTATACTCCCGTCGCCTCCTCCGGCGCAAAAGAGTACTTCTTCCCGTTTATTTTAATTGAGTATCTTCTGTATTTGCTTATGAATTTCATTTTCTTTCCTTTCTAAAAAAGTCACAACGTCTCGAAGTCTCGGAGTCTCGGAGTCTCGGAGTCTCGGAGTCTCGAAGTCCCGGAGTCTCTCAAGTTCTCAATGCGCCGCGGCGCACTCAAGTTCTTAAGTTCTCTTCAACACCCCGTGGCATTCCTCGTTGTGTATCTCAATGCCGAGGTCCATAAGTATTTTGGTGGTGGTTCCGTCAACACCGGGGGTTTCAACGCCTTCCTCGATCCGGAACTTGCGGCTCCCTTTCTTGTCGTTCGCCATAAAGCGGAGGCGTACCTTGTCGGCATCAATGGTGAAGCCGTAATTGGTGAACTTTCCGTCCATTACCGGATTCCAGATGATGTCAACCGTGCCGAATGGGGTGAGGTACTCACGTACGTTCACTCCGTAGATCGTGGTCACTGGGTTGGGATTGATCTCGTATCTGCTTTTGATGAATTTGTTCAACTCGGTAAGCTGACCGCTTCCGCAGAGGTGGATCTTTCTGTTTGACCCCTTCTCGAAAACCTCTTTCAGGTGATCGTCGAATGTGTCTTCATCGAGCGAGGAAGAGTACGAGTTCACGTGGGTCTGCACCCTTCCAAGAAATCCGTGGCCCCAGGTTGTGCGGTAATTACCGGCTGTGGCATACCCCTGTGATGGGGCGAAGAGGAAGTAGCGCTCTGCCTGTAACTTCATTTCCTCTATTTTCTTTGCCACAAGAGCCGCGTGATCAACCCCGTCGGTGTAAGATTCACCGGCCTGATGTCTTCCCGTGGTGGCAACGCTCTCGCTGAAGATGTTCAGATAGTTGTATTTCTCCACTTCCTTCACGCTTACGGCGGTTCTGACTCCTGAGTATTCGGTGTTCCTCGAGCCGATGATCTTAAGATATGACCCGTCCGACTGGAGTGAGACCAGTGGCGTGGTGCCATCGATGTGTGTCAGAACAACCTGTGACGCGTTCTTTACAGAAACGTATGCCATCTGGTCGGTCTCTTCGATGAGAACGATGTCGTCTGAGCTGAAGATCGAGATCGAGTTGCAGTTCGACGAAGTCAGCGTAAGTGTGGCGGGTGTTCCGAGAGCGGTTATCGCCAGTTTGTTCGTGGTCTGATGCGGATAAAGCTCACTCTCAAACCATGAGAATTTGGCAAATGGACTGCGCACTTCCTTGCTCTTCCTTCCGGAGAACCAAAGATATTGAAGAAGTGGCGTCTGGTAGGGTTTCATCAGATAAAGGATCTTCTCGACATCGGGAACCGCGTTCGCGGCATTCATAGTACCCGATGAGATCACTCCCTGGTTAATTGACTCGTAAGCCATGTTTACCTCTTTAGTTGGTTATTGAATTAATTATGTTCCGGAGGAGTCTGTTTCCTCCTTCACTTCCTGTTCTGGCGCGACTCCCTGTTTCAACCGGCGGTCGCAATCTCTCCACCCTTTTCAGGGTGTCCTTAACTTTTCGGATAACCTCCTCACCGGCTTCCACCCGTAGCCTCTCGAGCTCGCGTGCCGTGTCACGGCTCTCGCTGAACCGTTTTAGCTGACGCGCGAGCGCGGGTGGATCAGTGGCGAGCACTTCAAAGTAACCGGGATTCTCTTCCGCCCACCCGGATATGAGGCCTGCCGCGTCAGCCGAACCGAGAGTGGCCTCAAGTTCCGACTTCACTTCAGAAGCCTTGCTCTCAACCGCCGTACGGAGAAGTTCACCGAAAAACTGCTTCATTTCCTGTTCGTTCATAAAATTACCTGTTATTTACGATGCAAATTTAATTTCGGGATCAAGGCGTCTCAAGTTGAAAGATTTACACGTGCAACGGTTGTAAACAGCTAAAATGCTTTATGTTATTGTTAATTTTTCATAAATTGTGTTGATGAATTAAAAAATTGGTGAATTATGTGCAGCAGTAAATGGATCTGCTATTTCAGATATTTTCTCCTTCTCGTTGTTTTGCTCGGTTTCACTGCCTTCGCGCAGTCGGCTGAGACCAACAGGGAGAAGTTCGACCCCACCCGCAACCCTGCAAAAGACCTTCAGGAAGTGGTGAAAACAGCTCAAAAAGAGAATAAAAGGATAATTCTTGATGTCGGTGGCGAATGGTGCAAATGGTGCCATTGGCTGGATGAGTTTATTGAGAAGAACTCTGAGGTCAAGGAGGCATTTCACTCGGCTTTTGCCGTACTGAAGGTAAATTACAGCAAAGAGAATAAAAACGAGGAGTTTCTCGCGAAATATCCGAAGGTGGAAGGCTACCCCCACTTCTTTGTTCTCAATTCTGACGGCACGCTCCTTCACTCGCAGAACACAAGCGAACTGGAGGAAGGCAACGGCTACTCAAAAGAGAAGTTTTTACAATTTATAGCTAAATATAAACCGTGAACGGTTCGCCGGAGGTTAACACCGGTTGCCTGCCACCCAAATGTTTTTCGATCATCTTTCAATTTTTCACTGATTGAGTTTATTTAGAAATTATAAAAGAGAATACGAAGAGCTCCTCTCCAAATTTGAGGACCTCAACCGGAGGCATGAAGAGCTCGAGGATGCCAACGGCTCCCTCTCACGTATTGCTAACGAGGTAAACTCTCTCAGGTATGATCTCGATGACCTCACTTCAAAAGTTGCCAGACTTAGAAATGAGGAGTCTGACCTTAGTATTCTCCTCTTCTCAAAACAAAGCGAACTTGAAAGAATAGAAGATAACCGCCGCGAAGCGGTATCTGAATACAACGAGAAAAGCCGGATACTCGCCGGCTATGAATCCGAAATGGTTGATAAACAGGCCAAGGCTGAATTGGCGGCCCGTGAACTGACTGCCCTGCTCGGAAGAATGGAAGCTGCAAGACTCGAGTATGAAGAGTACGATAAAGGGCTCGCGGCGCTCCGCGAAGAGGAATCTTCCAAGCGTACGAGTGTTATCAGGCTTCAGGAAGAGATCGACCAGCTCAAGTATGAGAAAGAGAAATACTCAAACCTTGAGGTTCTGAAAGTAAGGTTCGATGAGGTTAACGACCGGGTTCAGGATGCCCTGAAAGAAAGGGCAGACCTTGAGTTCGAGACGAGAGACCTTGAACAATCCAGAAGAAACCTGATAGATGAGATCACCCGAATAAGAAACGAGATGATCTCGCAACGCACCCTCTTCGAACAACACGTCCTTCAGGAAAAAGTGGCTATCGAAAAAGAGCTGATGCAGATGAGGGTCGACCTTGATGATGCCATAAAACAACG
This sequence comes from Bacteroidota bacterium, assembly GCA_023433685.1. Taxonomy (GTDB): domain Bacteria; phylum Bacteroidota; class Ignavibacteria; order Ignavibacteriales; family Ignavibacteriaceae; genus UTCHB3. The sequence continues at coordinate 12,546 of JAEYUD010000278.1, read as the reverse complement.
GCAAGACAGGCTCGCGATTCTCGACCGTGAGCTTTCAGAAGCCAAGATCAGATACTCAAAAATTGCCGCCGCCACTGACACTTTGATCGAGGAACTGAACGCGAACGAGAAAAAAGTCCAGATGCTCAAGGTGGAAAGGGATAATCTGCAGGATGAATCAACTGCTCTGAACAAACGGGTGGAAACACTCTCTTCAAAAGCCTCCGCCCTCGATGCAGAGGTGCAGCTTTTAACCAGACAGGTCGACCGCCTTAATGATGAACGCCAGATCACTTCAGGGCTGCTCGAACAGATCAGAGGCTCTATCCAGGGTCTGACCGGCTCGAAGGAAGCTATAATTGAGAACATTACAAGGCTGAATCAACAGCTGGTTGAAAAGAACCGGGTTTACTCCGAAAGCTTTAACGAACATCAGGAACTGCTTGAGCATATTCAGTCAAGGAAAATTGAAGCAGTAAACCTGAAAGGGATCATTGAGATCCGCAGCCGGAAACTCCGTGATATCGACCGTGAACTCGCTTCGCTTGAAGCACTTCGTGATGAATACGAGAGCGACCTCAGGCAGATACTCGACCTGCAGAAATCACTGAGTGCTGATCTCACGAATTCGCAGGAGAATGTGCAGTCACTTCAGGATACCATTGCCGCCCTAAGAAAGAAGTTCACCGAGATTCTAAAGATCAGGAAGGCACGCCAGGAATCAGTCCGCCGTGAGAGGGCAAAAGAAGCCTACGAGGAGGATGACGACTATGCTGATGATACCGATAACAAAGTGTTTAAACCCGGGACTGTTGCCTCTGAGGAAACTTTAAAAGCGATCTACGCCGATACCGACCCGGATGCTCTCGATGACCTTAAGCATATTTTCGCCGGAAGCAGGGTCGACCTGATAACTGTTGAGTCAGGTTCACAAGCCTTCGACGAACTTAAAACCGAGCCTTTTGATCTCGCCTTTTTCGATCTTAACCTCCCCGGTATGTCACCGATCGAAATCATCGAGAGAATGCGCGCGTCCAACGTTTATAAATCGATCCCGATCTTTGCCATGCTTGAAGCACCCGATGAGAACCTTCAACTCCTCGCCTTCGATGCCGGCGCTACTAATATTATTTACAAACCCCTATCCCCTGAAATCGTTATCTCCGAAGTAAAGAAGTACCTCCCCATCTAACCGGATCACTTCACAGTTCACAGTTCAAAATAATGCCATCATCCCTCAGCCCTCAGCCTTCCGACACCAAAACCCAAACACCAAACAACAAACACCAAAACCCAAACACCAAAACCCAAACACCAAACAACTTCACAGTTCACAGTTCACAGCTCACACTTCATCTGATCAACTCCCCCTCCCGTGGCGGACGAGAGTTGTACGTGAGTGATCTAATAGTTGAGCTGCAACGTGCCGGAGTGAACAATTATGTGGTTGGATGGAAACATTCAGTGGTTGAAGAGGCTTGTCTGAAGGAAGGGATACATTTCGTCAACACTTCCACCAGGGCAAAATTCTCGCTGATTGAAGTGGTCAGGCTGGCATTATTCATACGGAAACACAAAATTACGACTGTTTACTCACACACTCGGAATGATGTTTTCACCGGTTCACTGATAAAATTGTTCACACCGGTCAAACATGTTCACGGTATCTACATGGGAACGGGACCGAAGAAAGACCCCATACATCGTTTTATATACGGAAAGGTTGACGCGCTGATAACTTCATCACAATTCTCAAAAGATGAGTGCGAGCGGTACCTTCCGGTGCCGGAAGGCGCTGTGAAACTTGTTAGATATGGAAGATATACTGAAAGATATCAGCTTCCACCGGAGCGAAGGGAAGAGATAAGAAACAGGATGAGCACCCCGGCTGACAAGATCGTGGTAGCCGTAATGAGCAGGATCGACTCCGGAAAAGGTGTAGGTATATTCGCTGCCGCGCTTCCACTTTTAGACAAAGAGACGAGAGAAAAGGTTGAATTCTGGATCATGGGCGAACCCACTGTGAAAGATACAAACCCTGATGGAACCCCGGTCTGGGAGGAACAGGCATTCAAGCTCTATTCCGAGCTCAAAGCGATGGCAGAGGATATGCCCGAAACCTTAAAACTGATCCCCTTTCAAAAGGATTATATCTCCTGGCTCGCGGGGATGGATATCTTCGTGTTGCCCACGCACAATGAAATGTACTCACTCTCCGTTATAGATGCGATGATGACGGGCCTCCCGGTGATAGGCACAGACGCGGGGGGCACCACCGAACAGATCGGCAAAAACGAGCGGGGCATCCTTGTTGAACCCGGTTCAGCCGGGGCCATCGCCAATGCTATAAAAGAATTTACCGCCAACCCCGCCACAATAAAACAAAAAGGGGATGCCGCCCGTCTCTGGGCAACATCCCAACATAATTTCAGTAAAGTGGTTCAGTACCTCAAAACCTCAGTACTCCGGTGACCAGGTACTCCGGTACTTCAGAACTTCAGAACTTCAGTACTTCGGTACCTCAGTACTTCGGTTATGCAGAGGTTCTGTAGTTCCGAAGTTCCGAAGTTCTTAAAGCAGCTTCTCAATCGCCTTCGTTAACTTGTCACCCTCGGGTTCATCCTTGCTAATGAAGCGTTCAACTATCTGTCCTTCCTTGTTGATAAGGAATTTCTCGAAGTTCCACTTGATATCGCCCGAACCGGTTACTTCGTTGTTGGTCAGCCAGGCGAAAAGTGGGGCTTTACCATCACCAAGAACCGCCACTTTATCCATCATCGGGAAAGTCACGGAGAATTTGGTTGAGCAAAACTCTTTGATCTCTTCGTTGGTGCCGGGCTCCTGCCCTCCAAAATCATTGCAGGGGAAGCCAAGGATCACAAAATCACGGTCTTTATATTTGTTGTATATCTTCTCAAGACCGGTGTACTGCCGGGTGTAACCGCACTTGCTGGCAACATTTACAACAAGTACAACCTTCCCTTTGTACTGTGAAAGATCAACCTCTTTATTGTTGATATCCTTCACTTTGAAATCAAACAGGGTTTTTCCGCTCATGTTTTTTCCTGTATTTGAGACTGTCTCTGTACCGGCTTTTGAGCCTTGATCTTTTGTGGCAACCGCGACCACGGCAACGGTCAGTACGACCGCCAAAACTATTCCAAGATATTTCATCATTTTATTATCCTCCTAAGGTATTAAACATTAAGGCTGTGCCGAAAGGTTCAAAATAAAAAAACCCGTACCGCGGCTGATTGCAACCACTGTACGGGTTCAGGAGAGAAAGAGCTTACCTCAAGTTTCCATTTCCCTTTCAACATCCTTGCGGATGGTAGAGAGGGCGATCTTGTTTATTCCAAGGGCGGTCGATATCTTGGTGAACAACCTCAGCTCAACCGCGCTGAGGTCTTCATCAGCGAGCATTAACGCGTAAAGACTCTTCATCAGGTCATATTTTTCATCAAAATAGAAGTTCTTGTCGATGAACTTCAAGGTTTTCTGTACCTGTTCCTCCGGGTAAATATGGCTTTTACTCTCTTCAAGCAGTTTGTCAACTTCACCGGGGGAGATATTGAACTTCCGCTTTAAAACCGCCGATATCTTTTGATACTCAACATCACTGAAATTTTCATCTGCATAGGCCATCAGCACAAGAAGTGCTGCCGTGGCATGCCGGATATTCGACTTGTATTCATCCGAATTTCTATCCAGCTCCCTGGGTTCGCCGGAAAATTTCTTTTTGAAGATATTGTCAAAGAGACCCACCTGATACTCCGCGATGATTAAAGAACGGGTTTTGGCCGCTCGTAAATTTTTGTCAGATAGTTAAAATAAGCAGCAAGATCACTCTTGAAATGCTCCTTCCTCGTTCTCCATGACCAGTTCCCGCCAAGTTTTCCGGGGAAGTTCATCCTGGCAGCAGTTCCGAGATTAAGGATATCCTGCATCGGAATAACCACTGTGTTTGCCACAGACGCGTATGCAGCTTTAATTGCGGCCGAAACCATTTTATCATGCTGATAGCAGTTAAGATAGTTCCGGGCGAACTCATAGATATCGTTATCCTGATCCTTTACCGAATCAAAATATCCGCGTGTGGTATCGTTATCGTGTGAACCGGTGTGAACAACACAGTTAGGGATGTAATTGTGGGGAAGGAACTTAGATTCCATTCCCGTTCCAAAAGCGAACTGCATTATTTTTATGCCGGGGAAATTGAAGGTATCCCTCAACTTCTCAACGGGAGGCGTGATAACACCAAGATCTTCGGCAATGATGGGAACATCACCGAGATATTTTTTAACTGTTCTGAAAAATTTCATCCCCGGCGCTTTTACCCACTTTCCGGTCTGGGCTGTGGGGGCATCACCCGGGATTCTCCAGTAAGCTTCAAATCCACGGAAGTGGTCTATTCGTGCAATATCCACTATCTTCAGAAGTGAAGAAATCCGGTTTCGCCACCAGGCAAAATCATCCTTCTCCATTTCATCCCAGCGATAAAGCGGGTTGCCCCAAAGTTGACCGGTGGGACTGAAATAATCGGGCGGCACTCCGGCAACCCAAATCAGTTTGCCGTTTTCATCAACGGTGAAAAGTTCTTTGTTCGCCCAGACATCAGCACTGTCGTACGCTACAAAGATCGGAAGGTCACCTATTACGGTGATGCCGTTCTTGTTGGCATATTCCTTTACTTTCATCCACTGGTCGAAGAAGCAGAACTGAAGGAACTTCTGATATTCGATCCCTTCGGCAAGTTTTTTCTTCCATTTCGGCAGTTCCTTTGGTTCCCTGACGGCTATCGAGTGCTCCCAGGTTGTCCAAAGGGCACCGCCATGATGCTCCTTCGCAGCCATGAAGAGTGAAAAATCATCCAACCATTCGGCGTTCGCTTTGCAGAATTTGTTGAATGCTATTTTCACCTGTTTTGATCCGGAAGCCTTGAATCCTTCGAAAGCTTTTTTCAGAAGACCGGTTTTGTACCCTATCACCCAGCCATAGTCGATCACATCAGGATCGAAAGCCGGCACTTCGGCAACATCAGAAGGTGAAAGGAACCCCTCCTGCACCAGTACATCGGGGGAAATGAGCAGCGGGTTTCCGGCGAAAGCCGAAAAACACTGGTATGGCGAGTCACCATAGCCGGTGGGTCCCAAGGGGAACACCTGCCAGAGTGTCTGACCGGCCGCGGTAAGGAAATCAATAAATTCGAAGGCCTCTGCTCCGAGGTCACCGATGCCGTACTTCCCCGGTAACGATGTCGGGTGGAGAAGTATACCCGCTGCTCTGTTAAATTCCATTTCTTTTCTTTCGTTAAATTACTTCATTAACATCATTTTTTTGGTAAGTCTGCCTGTGGCGGTCTCAAGGGTGTAAAAGTAGATTCCGCTCGTAAGACCGGCACCATTGTACGCGATTGAATGCTGACCGGCAGGTTTATAACCGTTGAATACTTCGGCAACCTGCTGACCCATCATGTCGGTGATGAACAGTCTGGCGTTCGAGGCCTCAGGAAGGTTGAACTTAATGAGTGTTGAAGGGTTGAATGGATTCGGGAAATTCTGCTCAAGTGTGAAATTGGCAGGATTGGCTGCAACTCCGTCTTCAACACCGGTCGGATCGAAAAATTCAAATTTGTAGATGGCTCTTGTACCGGCATCGGCAACAAACGCGGTTCTTGCATCTTTTGTGAGAACCACGTCACTCGGGCTGGTCATCGGCGCGCCATCAGGATTCGGGTTCGAAACACTGAACTGACCGGGGAGTTCATAAACAGGGTCAGCAAAGTTTACAATTACATTGTAGGCTTTAACCCATCTTCTGGTGGTGTCGGTTCCTGCCACCCAGAGGCGACCCTGTGAATCAACATCGATACCGTAAGGGATGGTGCTTGAGAAATCAAGGTCACGTGCAAGATCAGTGATCTTTGTTCCCGAGTAGGCCGATGGGTTCGTCTGGCTTCCGCCTGTCCACATGGCAATACCACCGGTGACTTCAGTGGATGATTTCGAATTTCTGGAAGTGTACCAGGGTGTTTCGGGGTTGTCATAGTCACCGTCTCTCAGGAGCGCGACATCTCTCACTACATCAAGTCCGTTGAAGTGTGGACCACCCGGAACGGTTGGGAATGTCGCCATCGAGATCCATGATCCTCTCGCGGGTGTGGCAAGGCCATACTTGAAATTGTAGAACCTGATGGTGGTGTTAAATGTGGAGAAAGAGAAAACGATCGTGTCTTTTGTAAGTGCCGCACCATGAATGTAGGTTCCATAACCGGCACCATTGATGTTGAAACCGAACTTTTCAACCTGGTTTGTGTCAGCATTTTTGTAGTAATACTGTGAAGCCACGGTGTTGGGGGCGGTTCTTGGATAAGGAATGCTGGCGTTAATCAGAAGATCCTTGTTCAGCGCGCTGATACCTCTAATGGCTCCGATGTTACCGGTCAGGGTGTCGGAGTCGCCGTTGTAATCAAAATCGATCATTTTTTTCATTATAGTATCGCCCGGCATCAAATAATAGATGGCATTGTGGGCTCTGGTGGTGGTTGCTTTTGATGAAGCAACGTAAACCACACCGGCTGAGTCGATTGTCATAAGAAACGGTCTCACGTAAGCGGTATCGCTCTCGGGGAAGTGAATTGTTTTGGTAAAGTTCCAGACCTCATTCTGGGCGAACCCGGAAAGAGCAAACACTGAAACGAACATAAGCAGGGTGAATATCTTCTTCATTGTAACCTCGTGGATGTTTATTCTTCGTATCTCTTAAAAATTATGGATGTGTTGTGACCGCCAAAACCAAACGCGTTGCTCATTGCATAAACCACGTCTTTCTTTTGAGGTGTGTTAAATGTGTAATTCAGATCACAGTCAGGATCCGGGTTCTCAAAATTAATGGTTGGGGGTACATAACCTTTGTTTATCGAGAGAATTGTAGCTATTGCTTCAACAGCCCCGGCAGCTCCCAGAAGGTGGCCTGTCATACTTTTTGTGGATGAAACATTCATCCTGAACGCCTGTTCACCAAAAACAGCTTTTATCGACTGTGTTTCGGCGATATCTCCCAACTCGGTTGAAGTGCCGTGCATGTTGATATAGTCGATAACTGAAGGTTCAAGCTTCGCGTATTTGAGTGCCCTGTGCATGGCGAGTCTTGCTCCCCTTCCTTCGGGGTCGGGCGCTGTAATATGGTAGGCATCACCTGTAAGACCGTAACCAACTATCTCAGCGTATATTTTGGCACCACGTCTGACGGCGTGACCGAGCTCTTCAAGAACGAGAGCGCCCGCGCCTTCACCCATCACAAAACCATCCCTGGTCTTGTCGAAGGGCCTGCTGGCGGTTTCGGGTGAATCGTTTCTTTTTGAGAGGGCCTGCGCCTGATTAAAGCCGGCAACACCAAGTTCGCAAATGGGACCTTCAGTACCTCCAACTATCATCATCTCCGACTGCCCTTCCTTGATGAGCATGAACGAGTCGATAAAGTTGTGATTTGAAGTGGCGCAAGCGGAAACAGCACAGTAATTGGGACCGCGGAAACCGTATTCTATTGATACCTGCCCGGAGGCAATATCAGGGATAAGCATTGGGATGAAAAAGGGAGAGACCCTGTTGGGCCCATGATTGGCGAGCGTGAGTGCCTGCTCCTGAAAAACGTTCATGCCTCCAATACCTGATCCGATCATAACGCCCGTGTCGTCCTTTTCATCGGCAGACATGTTCGCGGGATCAAGCCCGGCATCGGCAAGCACATCTTTCGCGACCGACATGGCGTACTGCGCGAAGAGGTCCATCCTCCGGGCAGCTTTCCGGTCAATGTAATTCAGGGGGTCGTAACCTTTAAGTTCACACGCAAATTTCGTCGCGACACGGGATGTATCAAACCTGGTAATGAGGGCGGCACCACTTCTGCCCTCCATCATTCCCTGCCAGAAATCTTCAACATTCAATCCGATTGGAGTAAGGGCTGCCATACCGGTAACTACTACTCTTCTGTTGCTCATCTTTTCTCTTGGTTTGTTGTTCAATGGGCTTTTTGCTCTACAGAACCATCAGACTTTGATGACTGTAAAATATTAAAAAACACTAACTTGTAAATTTACAGGTTTTTCTTCTACTAATCAAACCGGAGAGGGAAAGAACTGAATTTATTGAGCGGGTATCTGAGAGCAACAGGGGTCAGCTCACAAAGTGGTTATTTCAATACATGTTCCATAGTTCAAATAGAAATTTGGTATCAATGCTCAAATTGGCTGACTTAAGGGTCGTGATGATCTGCCCCCGGTGGTGGGCTTCGTGCGATACGAGGTAAAAAAGGAATGAGTTAATGCCATTCTTGAAACCTTTGACCTTCATGTCAGCCCGGATGCTCTGATCGATCAGATCACCTGTCCGATCCGCTGACATTCGCAAAGCTTCAGATATCTTTGTCCTGTAGGTATGGTCATCTTTCTGCAGCAGAATGAGCCCTCCGGATTTTTCCGGATCGATGGCACTCAGCCACTGAACCCGCACATTGTTGATGTGAGAGAATTGCGCTCCTACAGATCTCCCGCCATACGACGGCTTCACACTTAAATAGTGTTCCGGGATCTCATCAAGCAGTTTTAATGTAACCTGATTCGACCTCTCCCATGATTCTCTGAGTACCAGTACCATGCGTGCTTTGTCTTTTTTTGGTAAATTGCAACAAAAATTTTTCTGATTGATAATATAGTGATGTGAAAATGAAAATCAAACAAAAAATCGTACTTGTAACAGGGGCTTCGGCGGGAATCGGTATGGCAACCGCCAGGGCTTTTGCCGCTGAAGGCTGTAAACTTATTCTGACAGCGAGAAGGATCGAAAAACTTCAGCTTCTTGCGACCTCACTTAAATTGGAGCATGGTATCGACGTGCTGCCGCTTCAGCTCGACGTGAGAGACAGAAAAGCCGTGTTCGACACCATTGACTCCCTTCCGGCTGAATGGAAAAATATCGATATTCTTGTAAATAATGCCGGACTCGGCAGAGGGCTCGCGCCAATTCATGAGGGAGACATCGACGGCTGGGAGGAGATGATAGATACCAACGTGAAAGGGCTGCTTTATGTCACCAAAGCTGTGATACCGGCGATGATCGCCAATGGCGGAGGGCACATAATCAATCTTGGTTCCGTCGCGGGCAGGGAGGTTTATCCGAATGGTAACGTTTACTGCGCCACGAAGTTCTCAGTCTTCGCGCTCTCAAAAGCACTGCGTCTTGAACTTTACGACAAGAACATCCGCACAACCACTATCGACCCCGGTATGGTGGAAACCGAGTTCAGTGTGGTCAGGTTCAAGGGCGATACCGAAAGGGCAGCAAACGTCTATAAGGGTTTCACCCCCCTCGCTCCTGAAGATATTGCCGATTCGATTGTTTACTGCGCTACAAGACCACCACACGTAAACATAACTGAAATGGTGATCTACCCCACTGAACAGGCAAACACAACAACTGTAAAAAGAATTCTGGACTAACAGCAAGGGAACAATATGCCGGATAAACTCAAGGGCGAGATAGAAAAAATCACATTCTATAATGAAGATACAGGTTTCGGGGTCGTCAGACTCAGATCAGGCAGACTCATAACCGGCATTCTCCCAAGACTCTCAGAGGGTGACAGGGTTGAAGCTGAAGGCGAGTGGACGGTACACCCCAAATACGGCTCTCAACTTAAGGTTTCAAAGATCGTGATTCTGAAACCGGAGGGGAAGGTCGCCATTCTAAAATATCTAAGCTCGGGTGTAATTAAGGGACTCCCTAAAAATTCCGCGAAATTCCTCGTAGACTATTATGGCGAGAAAGCCCTCGAGATTATCGAAAAAGCACCGGAAAAACTGCTTAAGGTTCCCGGGATATCACAACAAAAACTGCAAAAGATCATTCAAAGCTGGAATGAGCAAAAAAGCCTCCACAAACTTGTGATCTTCATGCAGAACTACGATATCCCCCTTACTCACTCATCGAAGATACTCGCCAAGTATGGCGAAAATTCTGAAACCGTCATCCTTACCAATCCCTATCAGATGATCTTTGACATAAGAGGCATCGGCTTTAAAACCGCTGATACCATAGCTCAAAAAGTCGGACTGAACCACGATTATCCCCCCAGGATCAAAAGTGGCGTCCTTTTCGTCCTCGAAAGCGCCGCGAATGCCGACGGACATGTTTACATCCCCTTTGATGAACTGGTGGAACTTTGCAGAAAAAACCTGAATGTCAACCTGAACGACTACGAACAACAGTTCAACGAACTGATCAACGAGCGCAGAATCATTCTCTCAGGTAATAATGTTTATTTACGTGAAGTCTACGATTCCGAGAGGATCGTTGAAGGAAAAATACTCGAACTTTCACGACCCAAACATGACGACACAACTGATTTTTTCAGGAATTTCGTACACACCCTCCAGCACTTCTCTGAAGAGCAGCTTGAAGCTGTAAAACTTTCAACGGAAAATGGTTTTCTTGTCCTTACAGGAGGTCCCGGCACGGGTAAAACTACCACCCTTAAAGGGATAATCGATCTTTATAAAAAATGCAAACTCAAGATAGCACTTGCCGCCCCCACCGGCAGGGCAGCCAAAAGGATGACCGAGGTTATAGGTCTCGAGGCGAGAACGATACACCGCCTGCTTGAGTATGACCCCACAACGGGGAAATTTGTACACAACAAAAGTAATCCGATAAAAGCCAAACTCCTGGTGGTTGATGAAGTTTCGATGATCAATACCTTCCTGATGGCTTCACTTCTTTACGCGGTCGACAGGGATACCACTGTTATATTCGTGGGCGATAAAGACCAGTTACCGGCCATAGGCCCAGGCAACATTCTGCATGATATACTTGACTATGACAAGATACCGATCATCAGGCTGAACAAAATTTTCCGCCAGGCCGAGGAAAGCAGGATCATTACCAATTCACACCTCATTAACCGTGGAATGATGCCCGATCTTTCCAACGACAAAGATGGCGATTTCTTCTTTATGGAAAAGGAAGACAGCCGTGAGATACCTCAACTTCTCCTCGATCTCGTCGGGAAAAGACTGCCGGCGAAGTACGGGTTCGATCCATTCACTGATATCCAGATACTCGCCCCGATGTACAAGGGTGATGCCGGGGTTGATGCCATAAACAAATGCCTGCAAGAAGGATTGAACAGCAATAATGTGATTTTAACAAGGGGCGATGTGCAGTTCAAACTCAAAGACAAGTTCATGCAGCTTGTGAATGACTATGAGCGGGAGATTTTCAACGGTGATATCGGATATCTTACCGGGGTGAGCGACGAAGAGGATGAATTGATCTTCAGTTTTGGTGAACGTGAGGTTGGCTTTACTGTTTCAGATCTCGACGATATAACCCTCGCCTACGCGTGCACAATACATAAAAGTCAGGGCTCCGAGTACCCCTGCGTAATAGTGGTTCTCACGAATGAGCAATATTACATGCTTAAAAGGAATCTGATCTATACAGCGATCACAAGGGCTTCGGGCCTCCTGATAATCGTTGGCAGCAAAAGGGCTGTTTCACTCGCCGTAAAAAACAACATCGAACAAAAAAGATACACTTCACTTTTCAGATTGGCGCAGGGCGACGGCAACAGGGATGAGGCGCAACTCCTGCTCTGAACCTGTTTGATCTGGTTCCACATGGGTATAATTTCATTACCCAATTAGCTATCTTCTCTTGAATAAATATTCACAATCGTAAAACTGTGTAGATAATCGCTCTTTTAAGAGCCATTTCTTAACACAAATACAAGCTCGTTCAGAAACTCAAGTTGAGTGATCTCCAACTCCCTGCCAGAGATCAACTCCTGCATGAACCGGGTGTAATTTTCACCCATCCCTTTTTCCTTCCCGCCTATCGATTTCAAAGGGAATGATACGATCGCGCGGCGGGCCTGAAGAGCCTGATCAAGTATTTTCCGGGCACTCCCTTTTTCCTGCCTTTCTATACACGAGAGTGTTTTAAAAAGAAACACCACGTCATATCCACTAAGATCTACAGGCTCTGAAAGAAGGTCACGGTTCTCGCTGCTGAAATTGAGAAGACCTTTTTCAGAGAAAAAAATGTTCAGGGCTGTGTTCAATTCAACATCAATGTCAGAGCATCTGTATTCAAGTATCCACTCTTTGAAAATATCCGCCGAGAAGGGGTTGTAACCGCAGGCCGCGTCGTATACTTTTAATTTTTCACCATTTTCACCGGCTTCTGAAAAGATCCGCTCGTAGAACTCGCGGTAAAAGCCGGTACGCTCCGCCGTTGAGACGTGAGAGTGTAAAATATAATTCAAACGCTCCGTGTCCCATCCTTTCTCCGCCAATCCCCTCACACCTTCACCAAAATACGCCCCGTATATCTGGTGAAGTTTCTTCCTTACATTTTTTTCGATCTCTTTTTCTTTACCGAAACGTGTTGACATTGTTTCAGCTACACGACGAATTGTTCCCGGGTAAACATTAGAGTACTTTCCGGAGCCGGTGATCGATTCAACGATCTTCTCAACCGTCTCACCCCTGTTCATCGATCTCTCTTAATC
>JAEYUD010000121.1 GCA_023433685.1 Bacteroidota bacterium | reverse complement strand
GCATACAGGTTTTCGGTCACCTGTGTCCAGATCATCGGTATTTTCTCAAGAGTATCAACTCTGAAAAGTATCCATGTAACTGTAATTATATGGAAGGCGATGAAACCACGGAAAAAATTTAAGCCCTTGCTCTCTTTAATCCCTGCCTTTGCCAGTCCTTTCGATCGCATCTTCTTTGTAAGAACCGAAACTCCCATGATAATTCCATGCACGGTACCCCAAAGTATAAATCCCCAAGTAGCGCCGTGCCATAACCCGCAAAGCGAGAAAGTGATGAGCAAGGCAATGGCATTACCATATTGTCCCATCCTTCTCATTCCCATCTGAGCAGGAGTAAAGAGATAATCAAGCAGCCATCTTGAGAGGGATATGTGCCATCTCCGCCAAAACTCGGCAACACTTGTCGCTTTGTAGGGCGAATTAAAGTTGTCGATGATCTTATACCCGAAAAGAAGTGCCAGTCCTACCGCCATATCGGAATATCCCGAAAAATCAAAATAGATATGGATCGAGTTCATATAAATGGCAATTACGTTCTCGGCTCCGGTAAAGCGCAGCGGATCTTCAAAAACACGGCTGATAAAATTCAGATAAATGTAATCTGCAATTATCATCTTCTTGATTATGCCTGATGCAATGAAGAAGACAGCAAGCCCAGTGATCTTTCTCCCCTCCTCTGATGAAAGGAGGTTCTCTTTGATCTGGGGAATAAAATCCGTCGCGCGGTCGATTGGTCCCAACTGCACGTTTCCAAAAAAGGTTACATACAGCATGAAATCATCAATTCGCGGCAATTCCTCAAATTTTTCGTAGTAAATATCGAACAGGAAGCTTAACACTTTGAATATGTAGTACGATATTCCAACGGGAAGAATGATATCAATAGCGGTAAATTCAGCATCCTGGAGCGCGGCGATCTGAGCGAATATGAAATTCGTGTACTTAAAGTACCCGAGCAGGAACAGGTTTACAAGTACCATGCCCCAGAGAACATACCGCCTCTTGTCTATATCCTCAATCTTGAAGAGAATATATCCAAACAGGTAATTGACAACCCCAACTCCGAGCAGCAGCAACAGTGACAGTCCACCGATCTTGTAGTAAATGAAGACCGAGAACAGGAGAAGAACTGTAGCCCTTAACCTGTACTTTGGATAGACCGCATGATATACCAAAAGCCCGAGGGCCAGAAGGAACATAAAAGTGAGCGTACCAAACTGAAGCGGAACGTCCGGATTATAAACGAACAATCCCGCCAGTTTGGAAAAATCGATATTTAGATCCAAGGAATATTCCTCTATGAGAGTTTGGAGTCGACGAGTTTTTGCAGATCACCGATGTTCTTGCATTTAAGAACCTCGATATGCTTCAGCCTGATATTGAACTCTTTTTCGATAGAAAGAATAACATTGGCGTGGCTCAGTGAATCCCATCCCGGAACCGTGTTCGCCTTTGTTTCATCCTGAATATCATATTCTTCAAGTTCAAGCTGCTTAAGTATTGTGTTTTTTAATCTCTCTGATATCATTATTGATCTTTCTAATGTTTGTTCAGTTGTTTCATTTCCGCTATTCGCTCCTTGTTTGCCTTGCGGCTCGGTTTACCGGCGGAGCTTTTAATCAGCCATCTGGGGGGAACAAGATAGACATGAGTGATCGTAAGATCAACTGATGTACCTTTCTCCCTGACCCTCTGGATCAGGTGCTTTTTCTCTTTTTCATCCTCATAGGCAGTTTCGGCAACAACACTTATCTCTTCGGTTCCAAGTTCAACGTTGTCTTCACCGAAAGCTATTACCCTTCCTGGAATGATGCCTTCAACCACGCCGATGGCATCTTCTACATCTTCGGGGTAGATATTCTTACCAGCGACGATGATAATATCCTTCTTCCTGCCGATAACGTAGAGTTCACTATCCTGCTTAAAACCGTAATCTCCACTGTAATACCAGCCGTCTTTTAAGACTTCGGCGGTTTTTTCCGGATAGTTTCTGTATCCATCGAACATTGAGACCGATCTGATGATAATTTCACCAACTCCATGCTCCGGAAGTCCATTTCCGTTTTCATCAACTATCTTTACTTCACATCCCTTTATCTCAATTCCGGATGAAACGCATATCCTCGATGTTTTTCCCGGAATTGGTGCCACTACCTTTCCTTGCGCGAGGCTTTCACGGTCAACTTCGATTGTCGTGATCAGTTTGCCCGGGGCGGTCTGTGTGGCAGCAAAGGTGGTTTCAGCCATGGCGTATGAAGCCGAGAGAGCGAGAGGATTGAAACCGTATTTCTCAAAAGCTGAATTGAATTTTCTGTGGCTCTCATTTCTTACAGGCTCACTGCAGTTAATAACCAACCGGAGTGATTCGAGTGAGATGCCTTCCATCTCATCTTCCTCAATTCTGTCAGCCATGAAATTGTAAGCGAAATTCGGAAGCCAGCAGATGGTTGCCTTTTCAGCGTTCAAAGCTTCAAACTGAAGTGATGGCGCGAGCACCCACTCAAATGGATCTACCTGAACCGAGGTGATACCGTAGGCCAATGGCAGATGAAAAGCGGCAATAAGCCCCATGTCATGATAGAGCGGAAGCCAGCTTACGATCTTGTCATCTTCTGTTAGGTCTACCGATTCGGCATAGTTGTCAACATGGTCGAGCACGGCGCGCTG
Source organism: Bacteroidota bacterium (assembly GCA_023433685.1). GTDB lineage: Bacteria > Bacteroidota > Ignavibacteria > Ignavibacteriales > Ignavibacteriaceae > UTCHB3. The sequence goes on along the minus strand of JAEYUD010000121.1, from coordinate 10,849 downwards.
CGAAAGTAGCACCGGTTTCTGTAAACCTGTGGTACCCGACGAATGCTGCAATAGAACGGGATCTGTTTCAAGGATGGAAGCTCTGATATCCGACAATATTTTGGTATCGCCTTCTGTGAGTTCAAAATCCCTGTCCCACTCGAGTGGATAATGAAGACCTTTGATTGTGCTGCCGTCTCTCGTCACCAGAGGGGCTATGATCGGTTCAAGATCACGTTCGGTGAAAATCCAGTCAAGACCGGATCTCTGCGACATTCCCTCCACGCCTGATTTGAACTTGTCAGGATGGAGTCTCGGATTCGGATAAGCAAGAACTGCGGGTATGGCACCAAGCCCCGCCACCCCGAGATACAGTGGGAAAAACATCGGGTTATGCCGTATGATAATGGCACAAACCTCATTACGTTTTATTCCCTGTTTCCGTAATAAAACGGAAAACCTGTTGGCTGTATCCAACAGATCTTTGAACGACCATCTGAATGGTTCTTCTCCTGCCTTCCAGTGTACTATTGCGTCTTTATCGGGAAAACGCCGGGAGTTATCCTCCCAGCGTTCCCAAAGATTTTGATATTTTTTCAATCTTTTTCCGGGTTAGTTCTTGGCGTAATAATCCATCAGGGCATCAAAAAGGAGTTTCGCTACCTTTTTGTAGCCTTCAGCACTAAGGTGGGTCATATCGGCAGTGGTAAGCTTGTCTTTTGCCCACTTCTCCATCGAACCTTTACCGCCCATTGCAGCGAAGAGATCCCAGAAAGCAACGCCTGTTTTTGTAGCCACGTTTTTCTGAACTTCCACGAGTTTTAATACGTTTGCGTTTGTCTCAAAACTGGAGCCAACTTTCTTGCCTTTGTCACCAACTCCAACTATAAGGATCGGCACACCCGGCATCGCGCCCTTAATGTGATTAACCACATCGGTGAATTCTTTTTCGTAACTCGATGTGTTTTTAACCTTGTCAACCGAATTCAAACCGAAGCTGAGGATAACGAGGTCGTAGCCGAGCAGTTTATTGAACGAAGTGAGGTTTGCTTTAGGAATCCTCTTAAGAGCATTACCGTCATCTCCACGAAGCGGAAAGTTATCGACGTACACACCGGTGGCTGATTCAAGACTAACTCCATAAAGGGCTGCTTGATTGTCTTTATTTGCTGTAAGTTTGAAGGATTTCGATCCCTTGTAGGTGATGTCAGTTACCTGAAGACCGCTTCCGGTTCTGAAAGGCGCGGAGAGTTGACCGCCTTTGTCAAATTCATAATCAAAGTTACCGGAACCTTCGGTGTAGAAAACCCTTACCTTGTCGAAGGCTCTTACGGTTTTATATTTCCATGTGGTTTCATATTTCACCCAGCTGCCGCTTTTAGGGATGAAAACACCACCGGAGATACCGGCACCACGTTTTGGATTACCGTTGATCACAAGCTGTGACTCCCAATTGCTCGAAAAATCGAGTTTGGTTGTTCCCCGGTAAGCTTTATCCTGGGTGGTAATAGCCACGAATCCAACGCCCTGACCACCAAATTTATCCTGAAGCGCTTCCCTGAAATCGGCGCAAATGTTGTCACCTTCAATCGCGGAATCACCGAAATAAGCTATTCTTACCATGCCGCTTTTTGAACCTTTCAGGGCGGTGGCAAATGCTTTAAGCTGTGATGTGTTTCCTGATATTGGAACTTTTGCCTGCAATTCCCTCTCTATTTCAGTTTCGGATAAAAATTTCGAAGTGCTGAGGACATCATTGTTAACCAGAATGCCATAAGCATCAGCAAGATTTCTGAAATAGTTGAACTGTTCATTCCTGATCGAGGCCGCGTCCTGCCTTACATCAGAAATAACATCGATCTTTTTTGTGCTGAATGGTCCAACAACGATACCTTCCGGAATGAATGTAAATCCGTAAAATGTAATCGCCGCAAAAACAAGCATGAAAAACGATCTGAAGCTGCCACTTTTCTGTAACATATTATTCTCCGTATTAAAAAATTGTCCGATCGGACATAGAATGAGGAATGCAATAACCGCAAATTTACTAAAATATTAGCAAAAATCACGTTATATTCGCAGTTATCAAATACAATAATCAGTCCTAATTATATGAAAATCATGTCAAGAACTCTATTTTTTACCCTTTTATTTATTTTTTGTTCCTCCGTTTATGCACAGTCGACTGTTTACCGCATAAAATTTGATGATGAGATTTCCCTTTCTCTTGTTCCATACCTTAAACGGGCTCTTGAAACCGCGCAAAAAGAGAAAGCTGATGCACTGTTAGTTGAAATTAATACTTTCGGAGGAAGGGTTGATGCCGCCACTCAATTAAAAGACCTCCTTCTTGACGCTAAGCTTCCAACAATTGCGTTTGTTAATAAACGTGCCGTTTCAGCAGGGGCTTTGATCACTCTCGCGTGCAAAAATATTGCGATGTCACCCGGCAGTTCAATCGGCGCCGCCACCGTTGTCGATCAGGAGGGGAAGAAAGTGTCTGAAAAATATCAGTCATATATGCGTGCCGAAATGAGAACAACCGCGCAGAAGAACGGAAGGAATCCCAAGATCGCCGAAGGGATGGTTGATGAAAGAATTGTGATCCCGGGATTAGTTGACTCAACGCAACTCGTTTCACTCGACGATGTTGAGGCAGTGCAATTTAAGATGGCAGACACGATCGTTTCTTCACCACAGGCAGCAGCCGCAGCTTTCGGTTTTAAGAATGCCAACATAATAGATATCAAAACCAACTGGGCTGAGGAATTTGTGAGATTCTTGAACCTGCCGCTCGTGGCTTCCCTTCTGATCATGCTCGGACTCGCCGGAATCTACACGGAGATCAAGACCCCGGGATTCGGTTTGCCAGGAATAATGGGAATAATTTTCCTGACCCTGTTTTTTGGCTCATCAATAATTCTCGATCTTGCTTCATGGTTTGAGGTTATTCTTTTTATTCTTGGGCTCGGGGCTATACTTGTAGAGATATTTTTGATCCCGGGTTTTGGGGTGGCAGGTGTTGTTGGCATCCTGCTGATGATAGCGGCACTTTTCCTCTCACTCTTTAACACGGAAGGTTACTTTGACGCTTCTCTGATCCAGATGGCAATAGTTCAGTTGGGTGGAGCGCTCGCCGGATTTTTTATACTCGGTTTCCTCGCTTATAAATTTCTGCCCAATACAAGGAGTTTTAAGGCATTTGTTTTGGATACCCAATCCGGGTCGGATAAAGGATTTACTTCAGCACCCGATTACAGTGAATTGGTGGGTAAACCGGGAATCGCTATCACGGTTCTGCGTCCCGCCGGAACGGCTGTGATAGATGATAAAAGATATGATGTGGTCACACAAGGTGACTATATTGACAAAGACGCGAACATCCGGGTTCTGAAAGTTGAAGGAATGAGAATAGTTGTAGAGAAAAGGGATTAAAATAAAAAAGAGGCTGCTCCTGACCGGAACAGCCTCTCTCACATTAAATGTTTTGGATCAGGGATTATTTGATCCGTTCAACCACGTTCACAACGCGTGATTTCTTCACGCTTGTAAAATCGGTCATTTTGCCGGCTTTGTCAGGTATTTTTCCACTGAAGGCCACTTCCTCTATGAGATTGGTCTTCGATTTCTGAAGTTTACCCTGATCATCATTGTAGAACACCTTGCCACCACCGGTTATCACACTTTTATCAACTTTGATGCCCTGTTTCGCGAGTTCAGGATTAAAGTTGTATGAGGCATCATATCCTGCTTCGATAACAGAGAGATTGCTGCCGTTGAATTTCCCTTTTTCTGTAAGGGTGTAAAGCTGTGTTGCAAGCAATTGATACATACCACTGGGATCGTTAACAGGTGGTTTAACATCGCGAAAAGTCTCATTGGCTTTCAGTGTGCCGGGTGAAAATGATCTGAACACCTGCATGATCATGCCTTTAAGGTTGTTCTTGATCTCATCAGCTGCCATTTCCTTCTGCTGGGCGGGAATTGAGTCTTTTCCCTGAGGTAATACAGCTTCAACTATTTTATCAACTCTGAAAATCTCACGGATGTTGCCTCTTTTGTCGATCCTGGCAAAAAACGAGTTTGTAGTTATGGCTTCGTAAAATCCGAAATCAAGTTTCTTCAGAGAATCAAGTTTATCGCCTGTTTTGTACTCTTTTTTCTCACCATTCATCTCTGATTTAACATAGATGCTTTTAGTGGATACTTCCACCTCGGCGATGGTGTCTTTGTCAACATCTTTTACTTCAAAATCGATGACGAGCACGTTCTGCTGATCCATGGTCTGCTTCATTACAGTATCGATCTTTGTTTCCTGACTTACAGTATTAACAAAAGCGATCTTGTAAGTGAACTTGTCACCTTTCTCAAATTTGTAACCGAACCTGGATTCACCTTCAGCTTTTTTTACATCTTCAAGTTTGAGATAGTTTGTGTCAACTGCTGAGTCGCCTGCCACTGCCGCGGGTGATTTTGATGAATCACAACCGGTATATACCATGACAGTTGAAAGGAGAATAAATGAAAGAATCATTCTTCTTAATGACATTCTTTTACCTTGTGTTAGTGTATAATAAAAAATTTTTTCTGGTCGATTTGAACTGCTGAAGTTCCGCGACATAAGAACTGACCACTTTTTCCCAGCCTTCTTTTAATAACTGATCCTTAAGGTGGCCTTTTCCGGTTTTTAACCGAAAGCCTTTATCTTTGATCTCAAATTTTCCCGGATAATTTTTGGAAAAATGATCGACAAGCCAAAAACCGAATTTTACTGATTCAAATCCGCTCTCAATACCTTTAATTCGTACTCCCTGACATGTCTCCCCTTCGTATTTGGGCTTTGAGGCAGCTTTTCCGGAAACCGGGGTGAAAGTGATCGCCTCTACAATTTTGATTCCGGGAAATGTCGCCACAGCCTTGCCAAGGGCTTCTCCATCTACAAAAGGGGCACCGAAAATGAGGAAAGGATCAACCGTTCCTCTTCCCTCCGAAATATTGGTGTTCTCTAAAATGCAGGTACCCGGGTAAACCAGACAGGCAAGTTCCGATCTTAGATTCGGGGAAGGATCGAGCCAGGTCAATCCCGTTTCAGCAAATGTGGTTTCACGGTGGTATCCCTCCATCTTCACCACTTCCACATTACAATTTATTCCTCTACGGGTCTTAATATCTTCCTTAAATAACAATGCCAGCTCACCCGCGGTCATTCCATGTGACATTGGCAAGGCTGTTATCCCAATGAAAGAGAAGAGACTGTCTTCAACAATAGGACCATCCACATAACTGCAACCGATAATGTTTGGCTGATCAAGCACGAGAACGGGAATTCCCGCCTCGCCACATGCTTCCATTACATGGTACAGAGTTGAGATATATGTATAAAATCTTACACCGACATCTCTAATGGAAAAGATCATGATATCGATACCATTGAGCATCTGACGGGTTGGTTTACGGGTTTCACCATAAAGCGAATAAACAGGTATTCCGGTTTTTTCGTCCCTTGCGTTGTCAATCTTCTTACCGGCTGATTCGTCACCCCTGAACCCATGCTCAGGGCCGAATACGGCGGTAATTTTCCCCTTCTTTTCGAAGTGAATCACATCAACAATATGTTTACCCCCGGCAGTTATACCGGTGTGGTTGGTAACAATCCCGAACGACTTTCCTGAATAGTTTGAGTAAAGAGTATTAAGAAACACATCCGGACCGTTTAAGAACCGGTGGGTTTCCTGCGCGCAACCGGTAACCGCGAAAAGCAAAAACAGCACGGAGATATGAAACCTGATCACCGCGGATCCCCCGCCACTTCCAATACCTTCTCCCATGAAAGAGCCCAGGCTGCCATCGTCATTCCGTCGAAAACACTCCCGTTCCTCATCATTTTATCAACTTCTTCAGGAGTAAAAGAGTGAAGCGACAGTTCCTCTGATTCATCCGCTTTTTTTGGATCCGGCCGCAGCCCTGTCGCGATATAAACGTGACAGTCTTCGTCGGTAACACCATTAAACGGACAAAACTTCCCCACCGGGATTAATTTATCAGCGGTAAAACCGGTTTCTTCCCTTAACTCCAATTCCGCGGTCTCTAATGGGGTCATCCCCTCTTTGTTTCCACCGCAAGGGAATTCGAGCGAGAACTTCTTGTTGAGATACCGGTATTGTTTTACAAGCAAGATATTTCGATCTTCAGTTACCGGAATTATCATGGAAGAGCCGGTAGTATGCACATAGTAATAAGTTCCTTTGAACCCCGTTGAAGGAATTACAAAATCATCGATCCTGTAGGTCCAGTAAGGATTTCTGTGATACTCCCGGCTCTTAAGTTTTTTCCAGCGCGATAACGGCATTAAAGCGGATAGTTGTTCAGACGTTCGTCGCGGGAGAAGAAATGAGATATCTCGATGAGGGCGTTTTCATCACTGTCTGAACCGTGAACGGCATTCTCACCTTTGCTTGTGGCATATTTCTTTCTGACAGTTCCTTCTTCTGCTTCAGCAGGGTCGGTGGCACCTATCAGTTTTCTAAAATCTGCAACAGCATTCTCTTTTTCGAGCATCAGAGGAACACAGGGACCTGAAGACATGAACTCAACGAGTTCCTGAAAGAATCCTCTCTCTTTGTGAACTTCATAGAAGCCCTTCGCGGAGTCGAGGCTCATTCTGGTCATTTTCATTGCTTTAATTTTGAAACCGGCCTCTGTGATCATCGTGAGGATCTGGCCAATATTGTTGTTTCTTACCGCGTCGGGTTTAATAATGGCAAATGTGAGGTTGCCCAATTGATTCTCCTTCAATTTATTCTTTATGATTTAACGTTCTTTTTGTAATAGGCATCAAGTGCTTGCTTCATGGTAACACCCATATCGGCGGGTGATTTTACCACTTTTATACCGGCTTTTTTCATAGCTTCCATCTTTTCGGCAGCGGTACCCTTGCCACCGGAGATGATGGCACCGGCGTGGCCCATTCTTCTTCCGGGAGGTGCAGTTTGCCCGGCAATGAATCCAACAACCGGCTTCTTAACATTCTTCTTGATGAATTCCGCGGCTTCTTCTTCAGCCGAACCACCGATCTCGCCGATCATTACGATACCGTCAGTCTCGGGATCCTCATTGAAAAGCTTGATTATGTCGATGAATCTGGAACCGATAACCGGGTCGCCGCCAATTCCCACGCAGGTTGACTGCCCGATGCCAAGATCGGATAGCTGTTTAACTGCCTCATAGGTGAGGGTTCCTGAGCGGGAAACAACCCCGACTCTTCCGGCTTTGTGGATGAAACCCGGCATTATACCGATCTTTCCCTTTCCGGGTGAGATAACTCCCGGGCAGTTCGGTCCGATAAGCACAATATCTTTTGATCTGATGTGATGATAGACCGGGATCATATCATCGGCAGGTATGCCTTCAGTGATGCAGATGATCACTTTAATTCCAGCGTCAGCTGCCTCAAGAATGGCATCAGCAGCGAACGATGCCGGAACGAAGATAACTGAAGTGTTGGCTTTTGTTGCTACTACGGCGTCTTTTACCGTGTCAAACACGGGAATTCCTTCAAATTCGGTGCCGCCTTTTCCGGGAGTTACACCGGCCACAACTTTTGTTTTATATTCCACCATCTGTCTGGTGTGAAATGATCCTTCGCCGCCCGTAATGCCTTGAACAACAAGGCGAGTTTTCTTGTCAACAAGAATGCTCATGGTTGTATCCTTTATTCTGCAAATTTTTTCAAAATAATCATGCAAGATAACTATTTGACAAGAAATTATTTATCGAATCTTTCCACCTGCTTTGCATTAACGAAAGAAGCCGCCCCGGTACGCGGAGCGGCTTCATTTCTATTCACTTTTTTCCGGTTATTAATCCGGAAGATACGACTATTTTACGAGCATCATTTTGCGTGTGCTGGTGAAGTTTCCTGCCTCAAGGCGGTAGATGTAAACACCTGTACCAAGGGTTGAAGCATCAAAGTTTACTTCATATTTTCCGGCAGTCATTGTACCGTTAATGAGCGTTGCTACCAGTTCGCCTGTGATGCTGAATACTTTCAGTGTTACGAAGTTCTCAACCGGCAATGCAAATTTGATCACGGTTGAAGGATTGAACGGGTTCGGATAGTTCTGTGAAAGAGTGAACTCTGCCGGCAGTTCTGATCCTGTACTCTCAACTGACATTGGCGAGTCGAGCGAGTAGAGCATTCCGTCATCAGTTCCTGCCCATACCCTGTTGGAAGACGGTGTGGCATAAACTGAACCTGCTCCGAGGCCTGAAAGTCCAAGGTTTGTCCAGCTCGCGCCGTTATCAGAGCTTCCAAATATTCCATTCGCCCATGAGGCTGCGTATACATTGTTGCTTGCATCAGTTGTAACTCCATAGATAAACGCCTGGCCCACAGGTGAATTTGACCATGATGAACCTGAATTGTGTGAAGCAAGTACTCCGCCACCATAGGTACCGGCATAAATACTTCCATTAGGGGCAATCGCGAGTGACCAGATGTAAGGGAAGCCCGCGTTAAGACCGGTCCAGTCGGCACCACCATTAACTGATTTAATGATTCCGCCACCAAACGATCCGGCGTAAATATTTCCGCTTGCGTCGATCGCGAGGGCGTGAACCGCGGTATTAAGCATTCCCGTGGGAAGTGTGGTCCAGCTTGTGCCACCATTGGTTGATTTCAGCACACCGAATCCCCACGTTCCCGTGTAAAGATCACCGTTGGGAGCAATTTTGACTGCCCTGACATCTTTACCGCTAAGCGAAGTAAGTGACCATGAAGAACCATCATTGGTGCTCTTGTAAAGACCCTGTTCGGTTCCCGCGTAGATCGTTCCATTTGCATCCACTGCTATCGACCAGATATAACCGGCTGTCATAGCGGGATTGATCCTCTCGAAACCTGTCGCGGTTTTTCTCCAGATCTTTCCACCAATGGTGCCAAGCAGCAGTCTGCCACTATTGTCGGATGTGATCGCCCAGATAAATTCGTTGCCCATGAACTGGCCCTGGCTGCTCCAGTTTCCGGTTCCCGAACCGCTTCCACCTGAACCACCTGATCCACCACTTCCGCCGGAACCACCGGTGTAATTGTGGAGATTGATGGTTACTGAAGCGTAGTCATCTTCAGTAGTGACACCATTGTTTGGGGTTGAATCTGGATCATTCTGATCAACCGCGGTAATTTCAGCTGAGTTAACAACGTTTTCGTCAACAGGTATGTTGCCGGCAAACATTGAGTTGTTCATCTGACCTTGTCCGGTGAAGTTCTTGCAGATCATCTGTCCGTTGATCACGCCGGTTACAAAGTTCATGTCGGCTTTAGGAGCAAGCACTGTTCCACGGACATCGATTCCCTGGATGGTAACACCGGTTGCCTGATGGAAATTGTAGATCACGTTCGAAATTGCTGTACCGGTTACTGTGAGCCCGCCTCTCCAGGTTGGGTTCGCACCATCAATGTTCACGAGCACAACAGCGCCGTTCGGAACATTGATCGCCATGTTATTCGCCTGAGAAAGCTGCGCGCCGCTCACATTGAAAACATTCAATAGAGGATGTGTACCGGTAAGTTCAAGTCCACCCCACTGAAATACTGTTTGTCCGTTCGCGGGGTAACCGGCGAGCGAATTTGAAAGATTCAGCAGATATGTTGAAGCTGCCGCGAAATCGACGACACTTCCCTGTCTCAAGTTACCATTATTGATGCTGACAGCATTCAATGGTAGATTTGTCGCATGCCCGTAAACAACGTTTCCGCCATAAACAGCACCTGATACGTAGGTCAGATCGTTGCCTACAACAAGAACATCTTCCGCGCCGAACGCGTAACTTAATTTGTCACCAACGCTGTATCCTGAAAGATGCGCGTCGTGTCCTACCGCAACCTTGCCCTCTGTGTCTGATGAAGGCTGGAACAGATCATGCAGTACAAAAAGGTTGTAACCGGTTGCCGGACCGAGCGTAAAGTATGTAGCGTTAAGTGATTGCAAACTTACAGTTGTGGTCATCTGAAGTGTTGCCGAAGCACCATTTCCGAGTGATCCAACAGTCCAGACACCTGTACCGGTGTTGTAACTTCCCTGTGAAGCGTTGTGCGAATTGTAGTTCAACCCTGAAGGAAGCACATCCGTAACCTTGATTCCGGTTGCCGGGCTCGGTCCATGATTTGTAACCGTTATTGTAAATGTAATAACGTCACCATTGTTGCCGGAATAATTGGAAGCGGTTTTCGAAATTGAAAGATCAGCCGATTCAACCCATGTAACTGTGGCGTTTGTTGAAATAGCCGCGTTTACCGGAGTGGCAAGCACGATCTTCTGATACTGGTTTGGTGAAACCTTGTGGATATATCTCGTGCCCTGAGGTACTATATGATGAGCTGTGGCAGTAACTGTTGCACTGTTACTTGCACCTTTGGCAAGTGAAATGCAACTGATCACGCCGGTTGCATCTGTAACCGCTGATGTAAAACCGAGCGTACCTGATGTAGCTGAAAAATCGACATTAATCCCCTGCATGGGCTGGAATGTCGAGTTGTAAGCTGTCAGGTTGAATGAAGCATTCTGACCGACAGGAATTACAAGATTTGAAGGATTAAAAATAAGTGTGGATAAAATCGAACCACTGTTAGCGTTAGCATAGGCGTCGTTAACTATCTGAATTGCAAGAGCCTTTACAGTGGCATTCGTAATAGTATTTACATCAACACCATCACTGAAATGCCAGATCGCAGTCTGAACCGCTGAAGCCTGATTGGCTGTCGGGGTACCGGTGAAAGGAGCATAATTGTTTAAAATGTAAGAAATATACTGATTAGTGGGGCCATCATCAGTATATTCATTTGGGCTCGAACTGCTCCATGTGGCAAGAT
>JAEYUD010000260.1 GCA_023433685.1 Bacteroidota bacterium | reverse complement strand
CCATACGCGCTGCCGGATTAAGCCTTTACAAGCTGACGGTGATCCCCTTTCTGCTCGCGGGGGGGCTCGTCTGGTTTTTGATCTACTTCAATAACGAAGTGCTACCTGATGCCAACCACAAGACCAAGAACCTGATGTGGGAGATAACAGCCACACGTCCCGCACTCTCGATAGTTCCTAACGTTTTCATGACCGATATCACCGGCTACGCCATCCTCGCGGAAAAGATAACTCAGGATTCGAATAAATTGGTTAACGTTAAGATCTACGACAACAGCAGGAACGGCGCGGTTAACATCCTGACGGCTAAAAGGGGTGATCTTAATTTTAACGAAGACAGATCAAAACTGCTCATGAACCTCTATGAAGGTGAAATTCATGAACAGGGCACCGAAGGTTTTTACCGGCGGTTGAAATTTTCGAAACACATGCTGCTGATGAACTCAGAGCAGTTCTCACTGAAAAAGATCACCGATAACTACCGCTCCGACCGTGAGTTAAGCATTGCCGAACTTGAAGAAAGGGCCGACAGCCTCCGGAAGGTTTTTGATGAACATGTACTTATCATGAAACGGCTTGCCCTCCCCTTCTTCTATGGCGACTCTGCCGGCGCTTCAGTTCCGGCGATGAATTCCGGTGACACAGGCACTGAACAGTGGGCAATGCGTCTTGAAGGAAGAGTGCAGCAGCAGATCAACACTATCGAAACCACTCTTGCAGCTCAAGACTATCTGATATCACAGATCTACGCTTACCGCGTGGAAGTTGAGAAAAAATATTCGATACCCGCCGCCTGTGTGGTTTTCCTCCTTCTCGGCGTGCCACTCGGCATGATGACCCGGCGTGGTGGCTTCGGGGCCGCGGCAAGCATAAGTCTGTTCTTTTTCCTCCTTTACTGGTCGTTCCTGATCGGTGGCGAAAAGCTCGCCGACCGTGGATTCCTTTCCCCTTTCATCGGGATGTGGGCGGCAAATTTCCTTCTTGCGGCTTCAGGAGCCTATCTTTTCTTCCGGTCGATCAGGGATAATACCACGATCGATCTCTCGTTCCTCCAACGCCTGTTACCAAAGAAGTTCAGAAGAGAGGAGGAAAATGTACAAGATTCTTGACCGTTACATAATCAAGAGCTTTATTGCTTCCATATTCTACGGGTTGCTCGCTTTTACCGCCCTTTTTGTTATCATCGATCTAATGGAGAAACTCGATAATTTTATCGATAACAACCTGACTTTCTTCATGATACTTGAGTATTACATGGTATTCATACCTGATATAATCAAGCTGATGATCCCTGTGGCAGTGCTGTTCGGTGGGTTGTTCACTGCGGGTAAGATGTCGAACAACAATGAATTGACGGCGATAAAATCGAGCGGAATCTCCATTTACAGATTCATGATGCCATTCATTACCGTTTGCATACTGATCTCCGGACTGATATTCTGGTTCGGTGGTTATGTGGTACCGGAGGCGAACGTCAGGAAAGCGGAGATAGAGTCAGAGTACCTGAAAAAAGGGGAAGCGTCGGTTATCAGCAATCTCTTCTTTCAGGATCCACCAGACAAGATAATAAGCATTTTTTACTTTAACAGTGAGAACCTCGAAGCATATAAAACGGGAGTCCAGTTCTACGACACCACCAATTCGATCAAAATGACCAAGAGGATCGACGCGGAAAAATTGCAGTACAGCCCCAAAAAGAAGGTTTGGACAGCATATAACGGAACGATACGTGTTTTTGGTGAACTGAATGACAAACTCGACCACTTCGAGAAGATGGAGATGAAAAATCTCCGGTTTACCCCGGAAGACTTGCAGGTAAAACAGCAAAAACTCGAAATTCTTACAAACCCTCAACTTAAAAAACTGATCAAAGACACCCGTGACGCGGGTTATGACTCGCAAAGGGCCGAAATTGAGTATTACGGGCGTTTCTCATTCCCATTCACTGCTATAATTATAATTGTGTTCGGCCTCCCGATCTCAACCGTTAAACGCCGGACAGGGATCGCCCTGCAATTCGGCATTAACATCCTCGTTACTTTCATCTACTTGAGTATAATGCAGATAGTTACCGCGCTCGGTAAAAATGGCTCGCTCGATCCCCTTCTTACCGCATGGCTCGTTAATTTGATCTTCCTTGCAGCTGCGCTCTTTAACATGACACGCATCAGAGGGTGAGATTTCTCAATCTCATGCTTTTTTCTTATTTTTAGTAAAAAAGTGAACAATAATTATGGAAACCTTTAACGCCGGCAGCTATACCCTCTCCCTGAAAAAGGGATCATGGGGCGACTTCGACTATTACGACGGAGAGCATTCAACTCTTGGTATGAAAGTGCTGGTTTTTATCGCGAAAACAGAGACAGAACCGGTACCGCTCGAGCCGCTTAAAAAACTCCGCAAGCTTGGTTTTGAGTCGGTTATGAAGGTTTTCGATCTCTTTTATGAGAATGGTATTCTTCATGTCGTGACCGAACCGGAGGGAACAGGCACGCTATTCGAATATTTCTATACCCTCAACCGCCCGTTAGACCCGCTCCGCGCGATCGAAGTGGTGCTGCCTGTGCTCGAAGGGCTCGAAGAACTTCACAATATTGGTTATGCCGTTGGTTTCCTCGATGAAAGCGTCATCTTCTTCATGCAAGGGAAAAAGGTGAAAATCGGGGGTAACTGGCTTGTTCACATCGAAAACATGAAAGCCGCAGGGCAGTTTGAGCTTGATCCTGAAGACCTCCATCAGGCGAAAACCCGTGACGTGGCGAGGTGTGGCGCGATACTTTTCAGGCTCCTGAATCAGGATACACTTCTTCAGACAAATCTCGGCTTCGCGAAGATACTTCAGGTAAAACCCGCCAGTATTCCCGGCGACCTTATGGATTTGATCCATATAGCGGTTGATATAAACACCGCCGGTTATAACGATGCTTCCGGGATGATCCACGATCTTAAAGCGATCAGAACCCGGCTCTCGAATGAACAAGGAAAGAAGTTCGATGTTCCTGCCGAGGCTTCGCGTGTTGATCAGGGACCAAGGGTAAAGGTTACCGCTATTCTTAAAGGCTCTGAAACGATCGCCGATACCACTGCTGATAATCTTATTAGAGAGAAAGGAAGAAAACCGTCACTTTCAATATTGAATATCTTTCTGATCCTCCTGATAATCACTATCACCGCCGGTGGACTTCTTTATATTTTCAAAGGCTCCCTGTTCGGTACTAAACCAAACCCCAACGCCGCGAAGATTAGTGAAGCGCTGACCAAACCACCCACACTTCACCTGTCAGATACTTTGAAAACCGTGGTTTATGAAACAATTGAAGTGATTCTGCAGTCAGCCGCCACAGGAAGGGATTCTCTTTTTGTGAAGCAAAATTCACTCGAGACCGACGCTCTAAATTCGCTCGCCTACTATACTGCCCTCTACAATGGCGCGTTGGATCTGAAAAACGGACATCTTGATTCCGCCTACGCGCGCCTCGACCGGGCAGCCGGGCACTCCAACAAGTCACTTTTCGAAGCCGATGCCCCCCTCGCGCTCGGTTGTTACTCAATTCTCAGGAACGATGGTGAGAACGCCTGGCTGTATTTCACGCATTACACAGAACTTCTCGAAAAGGGGAAGAAAAAAGCCGACCCT
>JAEYUD010000178.1 GCA_023433685.1 Bacteroidota bacterium | reverse complement strand
CGCCGATGCAGTTGATCTGGTCTTTTTCCCAAATCTGGTCTCAAGAAACGCGTAGGCAGTTGAAAGGTCACCACGAAAATATTGAGGAAGCAGCAGAAACGCCACTATAACCCTGCCAAGCAGGTATCCAAATGTAACTTGCAGAAAATTCAGGTTTGTAAGGTAAGCAACACCGGGAATCGAGATGAATGTGAGGGTGCTTGTCTCTGCAGCCACTATTGAGAAAGTGACAAGCCACCAGTTAACTTTACCTGTTCCGAGGAAGTAGTCGCGCGCGTTCTGCTGTTTACCACCCGCAAATTTTCCCCAGAGTGCCGCGAAGATCAGATATAGTACTACGATCGCGTAGTCGAATGTGGTAAACGGGTTCAAAACATCCTCAGTTACATCGCCGGGTTAGTGGATCGATTTCAGATCTTGCACTGCTTCATCAACGGAGCTACTGAGCCGCAGTACTTTATCGAGCTGGGTGATCTTGATGAGCGTGAGAATCTTTTGTGAGGGACAAACTATCCTTAATCCACCGTGAACGCCACTGACCAATCTGTTAGCCACGAGAAGCGTGCTTAAACCGCTACTGTCGCAACTCTCAACAGATGAAAGGTCGATCACTAATTTTCTGACGTGCATGTTTTTGACAAGGTTTCCGAATTCCCCTTTAACGAGACCCGATATATTAGCATCAAGCCGCTTTTCTTCGAGGGTTACTACTGAAATTTCGTCTATCTGAGTGATCTTATGGTTCATGATGTTGTAATTTGATATTAAATGGCACGAGCCTGTTAAATTAAATTTCGATCCCGGCGTCAGCAAGGTGATCAATGAAGGTATCTTCATCCATCACTTTCACCCCGAGTTTTTGGGCTTTATCAAGTTTTGATCCGGCTGACTCACCGGCGATCACATAATCGGTATTTTTGCTTACGCTTGAAGCAGTTTTTCCACCGAGTGAAGTGATCTTCTCTGCAGCGTCGTCCCTTTTCAGACGTGACAGTGTTCCCGTCAGGACAAACGATTTATTTTTGAAGAAATTGTCAGCAACTTCCTCTCTTTTCTCTGCTTCGAAGTTCAGACCCGCGGTTTTAAGTTCCGCGATCAGGTGGAGATTGTGAGCGTCGGAAAAAAATTGATGCACGCTGCCGGCAATTGAATCACCTATCTCATATACTCCGGTAATTTTTTCCCGGCCTGCATTCATCAGCGAGTCGAGACTGCCAAAATGGTCGGCAAGTTTTTTTGCCGCCCCGGCACCGACATACCGGATTCCAAGCGCGAAAAGCACTTTATGAAATGGTCTGTTCTTGCTTTCTTCGATGGCATTCAAAAGGTTGTCGATGCTTTTTTCACCGAACCGCTCCATCATTTTAAGCTCAAGCTCCCTCTCGTGCAACTTGTAAATATCGGCATACGTTTTCAAAAAGCCAAGCTCTACGAACAGTTCGGTTATCGAACTCCCAAGCCCCTCGATATCCATCGCCGTTCGGGACGCGAAATGCTCAATTCGCCCCTTTATCTGAGCGGCGCATTCACCGTTCTCGCAGTAAAAAGCGACTTCATTTTCGGGTCTGAACACCCCCGTGCCGCATACTGGACAAACAGCCGGAGGCAGTTCGGGCGTTGAACTCTCCGGACGTTCCTCCAATACCACTGAAACCACTTTCGGGATCACGTCACCTCCTTTTTCGATGATGACGGTATCCCCTTTTCTGATATCCTTCCGGCTGATCTCATCGAAATTATGAAGTGTAGCTCGGCTGATGGTTGAACCGGCAAGAAATACAGGCTCCAGTTCGGCTACCGGGGTGATGGCTCCGGTTCTTCCCACTTGCCATGTGATCGAGTTCAAGATGGTTCTCGCCTGTTTGGCTTTGAATTTGAAAGCGCATGCCCAGCGTGGCGATTTGGCTATACTTCCCAGTATCTCCTGTTGTCTGAATGAGTTAACTTTGATCACCACACCGTCAACTTCGTATGGAAGGTCGTCCCTTTTCACTTCAAGTTCACGGCAATACTCCAGAACTTCCTCAATGCCTTGGCAAAGCTTGTACGCGCCGTTAACCCTGAAACCAAGTTTCTGAAGGTAATGCAGCACTTCGAACTGGCTTTGGTTTGGGTTTTCCGGGCTCATGAAATAGTAGGTAAAAATCTGTAACGGGCGCTTCGCTGATTCAGATGGATCAAGTAATTTTAAAGTACCCGATGCAAGGTTACGGGGGTTCGCGAATATCTTTTCACCACGGGCTGTTCTCTCATTATTCAACCGCTCGAATACAGCTTTCTCCATGTAGGCTTCACCCCTGACCTCGAATGAGGAGGGTATTCCCTCAGGGAGGGCATCAGGGTGAATTGAGAGTGGCACCGATCTAATTGTTTTTACATTTAGTGTTACATCCTCACCGGTTGTACCGTCTCCCCTGGTAGCCGCAACCGTGAGCAGATTGTTCTCGTAGCGAAGGCTTACTGAAAGGCCATCAATCTTGTATTCAACCACATACTCAACCGTTTCACCCGGGGGTAGACCTTCCCTTACCCGACGGTCAAAATCCCAAAGTTCACCTTCATTGTATGTGTTGGCAAGACTGAGCATCGGATACCGGTGCGGAACCGGTCTAAATTCATTCTGCAGATCGCTCCCGACACGGCGGGTGGGACTGTCAGGCTGGATCAGATCAGGGTTTTCATTCTCAAGACGTTCGAGCTCCTTGTAGAGCATGTCATATTCGAGATCGGTGATCTCAGGATCAGAAAGCACATAGTACCGGTGATCATGATACCTGATCTCTTTTATCAGCTCAAGGATTCTTTTTCTTGGGTCGTTTCTCATTCTTCGGAGCGGTCTTGGTGGTGTGTCTTATACACATCTCCGAGCCCACGAG
>JAEYUD010000158.1 GCA_023433685.1 Bacteroidota bacterium | reverse complement strand
ACCTGAAACTGATCGAAGCCAAAATACTCGGCTCCGGTAAAAAGATCGGGGGCGTTACCGTCGATTCGGTTGTTACCCTCTCATCCGGCACGGTTCAGGAAGTGGTTCTTAAGATCACTCTGGAGGTAAAAGAGTCGATGAAGTTCTTCAAACAGTCCGGCGACACAATCAATATTTCAGTAAAAGGGAAGGCAGTCGCCGGCTTTTCCTTTATTTCCTTCCCTGTTAATATAGATTTCGCTGTGCCGATCGACCTGAACAAGCAATTGTTTAAGGGTGGAAATGGTGCCCCTGATGGCATATTTTCGGTGAAGGGGGTGGAAAACATCCGGCTCGAAGGGGATTCACTCAAATTCGACCTCACTGCTGAACTGAACAACCCGTTCGATATCGAGCTGACGGTTGTATCAATCGATAGTGGGAAGGTGCTCACCCGCGGCAACATCACCGGCACAATATACCTGCCTGAACAGATAACAATCGAAAAAAAAGGAAATGGAACCATTGCCCTGATAAGCGCCTCGTGCTATGTGGGTGATCTTCTGAAAGCCGGTCCCGGTGCCCTGCTTGGTTTCGTGGTGTCAGGCGGAAAGTTCGAGTATGAGGTCAGGGGACAACTGATTTTCGAAGTGGCGGGCGAAAGGGCGACACTTCCGCTAAAATATAATGATTCTTTAAGTATTGGTGAGTTGATAAAAAGATGAAGAATTGCAGCAATTGTGGCAGCGCGAACAATGACGTCGCCAAATTTTGTGTTGATTGTGGCACCCCCATGGGTTCCGGTTCTTACGGCAAAAGGGTGATCACAGTCGGACGGGGTTCACAGAACGATATCGTTGTTTCCGCGTCAGGAGTTTCCAACAGGCATTGCGATCTTATTGTAGATGGAGGTTCAGTTACGATCCGGGATCAGGCTTCAACCAACGGCACTTTTGTGAACGGGGTTAAGGTTTCAGATAAAACCCTGAGGAGTGGCGACAAGGTGACGCTCGGAAAACAGTATGATTTTGACTGGCAAACTGCTGCCCTGGGAAAGGGAGCACCTTCCTCCTCATCCTGTAATCATTCTGTTTCAAGCGGAGAGTATATAATAGGCCGTGCTCCCGAATGCGACAGGGTGATCGATAACTTCAAGGTGAGCCGCAAGCACTGCAAACTGTTCAGAGAGGGGAGCACGTGGTACGTTCAGGATCTCGGGAGCAGCAACGGTACATTTGTAAATGGCAAGAGAGTGACAAAGGCGGCAATTCAGCCGGGGGAGATAATCACGGTGGGTGGCACACCATTCACCCTCGACCAGCTACTGGCCGGTAGCAAGCTTTCACTCGATGGACTGACCATTGAGGCCAGGAACCTGACTTTCCAAACAAATGAAGGGAAAAAACTTATAGATGATATCAGTCTGACGGTCGAACCCGGGCAGTTCATCGGGCTTATTGGACCCGCGGGTGCAGGAAAAACCACCCTGATGTATCTCCTGTGCGGTATCAACAGTCCCACTCATGGTGATGTGAAGATCAATGGTGAATCTTTGGTCCGGAATCCTGATAACTTCAAGGGTGTGTTCGGGTACGTTCCGCAGGATGACATTCTTCACAGAGAACTGGAGGTAACCGAATCGCTCATGTACACAGGACGGTTGCGACTCGGACACAAGTTTGATGACTCCGCGATCGCGGAAAGGGCAACAAGCGTTATTCACAAGCTCCACCTCGAGGAGGCACGGAACGTGAGGATAGGCTCCCCTGAAAAGAAAGGGATCAGCGGAGGGCAACGAAAGAAAGTTAATCTTGGGCAGGAGCTGATGACCGACCCTAACATCCTTGTGCTCGATGAACCCACATCCGGACTCGATCCCAAATCGGACAGGGAAGTGATGACGATTCTCCGCGACATCGCGGACACCGGAAGAACCGTGCTCCTGACCACGCACAACATTTCTGAATCGAATTTCAAGTTTCTAACCCATGTTATTGTTCTCGCGAAAACCGGTAAATTGGCGTACTTCGGTCCCGCTTCAGAAGCAGCAGCATGGTTTGGAGTTAACGATGTGGTGGATATATTCGACAGTCTGGAGAAAATGACCCCCGGTCAGTGGAAGGAGAAGTACAGGAAGTCTGCCTACTATGCCAACTATGCCGCGCTCGATTCCACTTCGATACGCAACACTCCCGTTTCCGCGGTGAACAGGGCAGAGATTGATCCCCTCAATCAGTTTTTAACACTGACCTCCAGATATTTTACCATTAAGATCCGGGATACCTGGAACCTCATCTTCCTCCTGATACAGGCACCCGTCATCGGATTGCTTATCAATCTCCTCTTTAACAATGGTGACCTGAAAACACACCCCGTCTTCATTCTTGTAATATCCACAATCTGGCTGGGTACATCCAACGCGATTCGGGAGATAGTAAATGAAAAAAGTATTTTCAAGCGAGAGCGGATGGTGAACCTCTCCATAGGCTCTTACATAGGCTCGAAATTCGCGGTACTCTTCCTCTTTTCGATCCTTCAGACATTGGTGCTCGTAGTGATAACCACTGCCAAATTCAATTTTCTCAATGAAGCTGCCCTCTTTGGAGTTCTGGTACTCACATCCTTCACCGCGACAGTAATGGGACTTCTGATCTCCGCTTACGCGAAAACAGAAGCATTCGCGCTCACCATACTGCCTCTGGTTCTAATCCCCACCGTCATCTTCGGCGGGTTGGTGCAGCCATTCGGTAAAATGGCCCAGGGTGTCAAAGCCTTCGCGGCAATCTGGCTCAGCCGCTGGGCCTATGAACTCTCTTTGATCACATCGACTGAAGGCGGAACAGCCGCCCTTAAATTCAGCGAAAACAACGCCTGGCTCGATCTCGCGGTGATTGGGCTGATGTTTGTTGTATTTTTGGTTGCGCTGGCCATCCGCCTTGCCAGCACTGAGAGGCGATAGGGGGTAAATGTGAAATGTGAAATGTGAAATGTTATTCGCCGCGGCGAAGTGATCCGCCTGCGGCGGAGTGAAGTGCAAACCGCCGCGGCGGAGTATGCAGTATGAGGTTTGAAGTATGAATTTTCAGGATTAAAGCATTAACAGTGCCATAGGCATCCCTTTGGCAGAATTTAAAATGTTCGTGTATTGGGATATGTTTGATCTCAACCGGTTACAAATAATTAAATTAAAGTACATACTATGATCAAAAGAGTGAAACATTACAACCTGCTTCAGGTGATCGGCACAGGCGGGATGGGAACGGTTTATAAAGCAGAGGATAGCCGCAATGGCAGAATTGTAGCGGTGAAGGAACTTGATCCCGCGAAAGCACAGATAGAGGATTACCGTGAAAGGTTCGGCAGGGAAGACCGGATACTGAGGAGGCTTGATCACCCGAACATCGTCTCACCGGTGGATGCATTTGCAGAAGGAAACACCCTTTATCTGGTGATGGAATATGTCGATGGACAGAGTCTCGACTACAAGATCAGGAAGATAAGCGGACCCATTCCATTCATTCATGCACGTGATCTGATGTTGGGCATGCTCGAGGGTTTCTCACATGCGCATAATGCAGGGGTGATCCACAGGGATATTAAACCGGCGAATATTCTCATCTCTAACAACGGTATATTGAAGATCACCGATTTCGGAATCTCGAAGATCACAACCGGTGAAGACCGCACAACGGCGAACATCAAGCTTGGCACACTCTGCTACATGAGTCCCGAACAGCTGAAGACAGCCGATGTCGATGTCAGAAGCGACATTTACGGTCTCGGTATGTCCTTCTATGAAATGCTGGCCGGCAGGTTGCCTTTCACCAAAGAGGAAAGGGAAAACCCCGGCACACTCACCCTGAGAATATCGAACCAGGAACCACTTCCCCCTCCAACCGTTCACTATCCCCACATTCCCGGGCGGATCGTTGAGATAGTAATGCGGATGCTGGAGAAAGACCGCGATAGAAGATATTCAAACCTTAAGGAAGTGCTTACCGAACTCCGGCAGTTCGATCTCTCCGATCCCGAACGCACAGTGATGGAAGAATACGAAAAAACCGTGGCATTCGATCCAACGATCCTTACACAGGGATCACGCTCTGATTCTGAGCCCATCCCAACGCCATCATCCTCCGCGGCTTGGGAGGAGAAAAAATTAAAAGAAATGACATTCGAGGAGAGACAGGAGCGGGCAAAGAGGCTTGAGGAAGAATTCCGGGAAAAGCTCAGATTTGAGGAAGAGGAGCAGCAGAGGAAGATTGAGGAGGAAAAACGCCGCAAAGAAGAAGAAAGGAGAAAGGCGGAAGAAGAACGAAAAAGGCGGCAGGAAGAGCAGCAGAGAAAAGAGGAAGAAGAAAGGGCAGAAAGAGAACGAATCAGAATTGAACAAGAGAGAATCGCGGCTGCGGAAAAAGCAAGAAAGAAAAAATTAATGCTCAGAATAGGGCTGGGTGTAACAAGTTTAATCATACTAATCCTTGTTTACGCAGGAGTGAAAGAGTTACTATACAATATCAAATATAATTCGGAATTAAGTAACGGTTTTGTCTTGGTTGAAGGTAAAAAATTTGAACACGAAGGAAAGAGCTGGACTAAATTTGAGATCGCTAAGATCGAAGTGACACAGGAATTGTGGGAAAGTGTAATGGGAAGTAACCCTTCAAACTTTAAGGGGAGTAAAAGACCAGTTGAAGAAGTTAGCTGGTATGAGGCAGTTGAATTCTGTAACAAGCTAAGTGAAAAGGAGGGGTTACAGAAGGCATACTCCGGTAGCGGGGAAAATATCAGATGTGATTTCACGTCAAACGGATACAGGTTACCAACGGAGGCGGAGTGGGAGTATGCCGCAAGGGGAGGTAACCAAAGCAAAGGTTACGAGTATTCAGGCAGCAATGATCTTAATGAAGTGGGATGGTACAGTGAGAACTCCGGCAAAGAGACAAAAGAAGTCGGCAGGAAGCAGCAGAATGAACTTGGTATATACGACATGAGTGGCAATGTATGGGAGAGGTGTTGGGACTTGTACGACTCTTCCGGGTCCCTCCGTGTGCGCCGGGGTGGCAGTTGGGGCGACTCTGCGGAGTACTGCCGCGTGGCCTACCGTGGCTACGGCCACCCCGGCATCAGGTACGGCCGTCGCGGCGTCCGGTTAGTGTGAACAAGGTAGGTTTTTTTTGTCTGAATCAGGATTAGCAGGATTAAAGGATTAACAGGATTGTTGCTTTGGCGTTTGTGCCGGGATTTTAGTTTTTGGCTGGTTTTATTTTTTGGATTTTTTAAGTGAGGAGTTATGGTTGGTAATGAATTAACTTACAAGATCATTGGTTGCGCGATGAAGGTGCATAAGACATTGGGGAATGGGTTTCAGGAAGTGATCTACCAGCGGTGTTTGGCGATGGAGCTTAAGAAAGCAGGGATTGAGTTCGAGCGGGAGAAGGATCAAACCATTTATTATGAGGGATATGATGTCGGTACCAGAAGAGCGGATTTTGTGGTTGAAGACAAAGTTTTGGTGGAGTTAAAAGCACTCCTGAAAATTGAAGATGTACATATTGCTCAGATCAAGAATTATTTGGTTGCCTATAATTTCCCGATCGGATTATTGATAAATTTTGGTGCCAAAAGTTTAGAGCATAAATTGATATTTAATAACCGTTTACAACAGAATGATTAAATTATCAGCGAAGAGCAAAATAATCCTGTGAATCCTTAAATCCTGAAAATCCCCCGCAGGGGCAAGCTGATTCAGACAGCCGATAAATAGCACCCCTACAGGGAGCATTTCCTCTTCTTCATGTTTTCCTACCGACATATGCCTCCTACGGAGCCGGAATCCCGCAGAGCGGGATAATCCTGTGAATCCTCTAATCCTTTAAATCCCCCGCAGGGGCAAGCTGATTCAGACAGATTATCCTTATATTCCGCGTATGATTAAGAGAAATTCCCGCGTTAAAAAATGAAGAAGCGTGTTCCACTGCTGACCTCTAACTTTGCGACTCTTGTGTCCGTTAACGGGTACTTTGTTGACAAGACCGGATTTATCGAAACACTCGAGGGTTTAAATTTTACATATATATTTTATCTTCGGCCCAGAGGGTTTGGCAAATCTCTTACACTCTCAATGCTCGAATATTATTACGGTGTACAATATCAAGCACGCTTCGATGAACTTTTCGGACAGTATTACATTGGCAAGCCGGAAAATATAACACCGCGGAGGAACAGTTATTATATACTGAGATTCAACTTCAGTGGGAGCAAAGCCAAGTCATCTGCAGATATAGAAACGGAATTTTACACTGAAGTCCGTTCACAGATTTTAAGTTTTCTCGATACCTACTCTTTAGGCAGTATCGCCGAACGGAGTGTATTTTTAAGTGATGCATCTTTGAGAGAGCCGTTATCCGATTTGATTTCTCTTTTCAGGCAATATGTCCCTCACGGGAAAATCTATCTTTTGATAGACGAATACGACAAATACTTGAACGGATTGTTTGATTCATCGCCTGAAACCCTGGAAAAGACTTTTATCAGTTTTGCTTGGGTCAAGACATTTTACGCGATTATAAAGATTTATATGGGTGAGGGGATTATTGACCGTTTCTTTGCTACCGGTACATTTCCGGTCACTCTTGACGGCATGACGAGCGGATTTAATGTTGCCCATAACCTTACTCTTCAGCCTGATTTCCATAACATGGCAGGTTTTACTGAAGCCGAACTGCGTGGAATGATCGAAAACACCATCTACGAAGAGGGAAAGTTCGACATTGATGCTGTGGTCACTGACATGCGCGCTTGGTACAATGGAAGCAGGTTTTCCGCAGATGCGACAGAAAGACTGTATAATCCCCAAATGGTTATCTCATTTCTCTCCCGGTTCAGTAATAATTTCACCTATCCCCGGGAGATGGCGGATATTAATGTGACCTCTGATTATAAAAAGATATCAAACATTCTGGCTCCCTTGTCTAATGAGGAATCAGACGAGATCATCTCATCAGTATTGGAGAATGACGGATTTACTGAAAGACTGACAATTCAATACAACTTCGAACTCCCGTACACAAGGACAGAGGCTGTTTCGCTGCTCTTTTATAACGGATTACTGACGATAGAAAGTGCTGTTATAAATTCGTACAACTATGTGATCCCGAACTATGTGATCAAGCAGATGTATTGGGAGTTCTTCAAGAACAGATTCACGATGGAGAAGCAGCTCCGGTACGATGCCACAAAAATTGACAGGGCGATAATACAGATGTTCATGGAAGGGAAAATCGATCAGTTGGTGGAATATGTACACTCGATTCTAAAAAACCTCTCCAACCGTGATCTTCAGAAGTTCAATGAGAAGAACATCAAGATGATCTTCATGACGTTGTTAATGGATAACAATGCGTATTTCGTAAAAAGCGAGCATGAGAATGCCGAAGGCTACGCCGACCTTCTGCTGATCCCTACCAAACTCAACCCCGGCACGGACAATTTCCTCCTCGAGTTGAAATACCTGAAGAAAAGCAGCAAGGAAAACCTTCAAACCGAAAAAGCGAAGGCCATTGAGCAGGTAAAGAATTACAAAACCGAACTCGAGTCGGAGGGTATTGTTTGCAAGACTTATGCTATAATTTTTGTCGGCAAATCGGGGTATGAGGTGGCGGAGGTGGGGGATGGTCCGCCGCGGGGGAGTATGAAGTATGATCCGCCGCGGCGGAATGAAGTATGAGTTTTTCAGGTTCAAAGCATTAACGGTGCCACAGGCATCTCTTTGGGAGATATTAGGATTTTCAGGATTGATTCACCACTCAGTCCTGATTCTTTAAGAGGTGGAACGCCTCTTTAATATGAAAGAACAAGGGTTCTTTATGGTTGTTTTGAGATTTTTGTAAGCTATTCGATCACTAAAGTTGTTGAGTTTTATAATGAGTGGCAGTGAGAAGAATTTAGAATATGGTCAACTACTCGAGCTTGTGAAAAAGAGAATTTACGATGCCCAAATTAGAGCACTAAAGTCAGTTAATAGTGAATTGATCTCCCTTTATTGGGACCTTGGTAAAATAATTGTCCAGAAGCAGGGGCAGGAGGGTTGGGGGAAATCAATCGTCGAAAAACTGAGTACCGATCTTAAAACTGCAAACCTTGGACTGCAGGGATTTTCGGTCTCTAATTTGTGGTACATGCGACAATTCTACATCGAGTATAAGGACAAACCAAATCTCCAACCACTGGTTGGAGAAATTGGCTGGTCGCATAATGTTGTTATCTTCTCGAAATGTAAGGATGATAAAGAAAGGGAATTTTATATTCTTCATGTTAAAAAATTTGGTTGGTCAAAAAATGTTTTGATTCATCAGATCGAAAACAAATCTTATGAAAAGTACCTGTTAAATCAAACAAATTTTGACAAGACCATACCCGCCGAGTATAGACATCAGGCAGTGCTCTCAATTAAAGACAATTATACATTTGATTTCCTGGAGTTATCAGACGCACACAACGAGTTTCAACTGGAATCTGCCTTGATCGCAAATATTCGTCAATTCCTGGTGGAAATGGGCCACTGGTTTACATTCGTTGGGAATCAATTCAAACTGACAGTCGGAAATAATGATTATTATATCGACCTCCTTCTATACCACCGCAAGTTAAAGTCATTGATTGCGATAGACCTAAAAGTGGGTGAATTTCTCCCGGAATATAAAGGTAAAATGGAGTTCTATCTTACGGCATTGAACAGAAATCTGAAGGAAGAAGGTGAAAATGATGCCATCGGGATTATCATTTGTAAGAATAAAGACAAGACAGTCGTGGAATACTCCTTGAGCAGTTCAAATCATCCGATAGGGGTATCGACTTATACGACCGGCTCAGATATCCCGGCAGACTATCTTAAATACCTGCCTGATTCCGAGACTATCAGCAGAAAACTTGAGCAGGTCAGAATCGCACTGCTGGGACCCGATAACGAATAAAATGATAATTAAACAGGTAATAAATGGGCAAAATAATCAAGCCGTATGAGGTGATATCCCAGTTGGGACAGGGTGGAATGGGTGTGGTTTACAAGGCCCGTTCGATCACACTTAAGAACAAAGTGGTCGCGATAAAGCAGTTGTGGCCGCAATTCAACAACAATCCTCTGTTTGTGAAGTTGTTCCTTGACGAAGGTGAGAAACTCTTCAACCTCGACCACAAGAACATCGTGAAGGTAACCGACATCCTCGAAGAGGGGGGTGAGTACTTCATAGTGATGGAGTACGTCGAGGGGAGGACACTGAACGAGATCATCAAGAGGGAAGTGGGGCCGATCCAGCGCGCCAGGGCGATCAACCTGTTCCGCCAGATACTCGAGGGTGTTGCCTACATCCACAGCCAGCCGAAACCGATCATTCACCGCGACCTGAAACCGCTGAACATTCTCGTCACTTCCGAAGACATTGTGAAGATCACCGATTTCGGTATCGCAAAGGAACTTGAGGATGGCGAAGGCAGTAGCACCACGATGAAGGGAACCCCCACTTACATGAGTCCCGAACAGATCATGGACCCCCGGTCTGTTGATATTAGAACCGATATTTACAGTCTGGGCATGACCTTCTACGAAATGCTCTGCGCTAAATCCCCCTTCTCCGGCAACCAGAGCACCACCCCTACCGCGGTTTACACCCAGGTTATCAATGACAAAGTACCGCCACCAACCGAATTCTACCCCGATATCTCTGATGCCCTTGTGAATTTCGTAATGAAATCGATCCACAAAGACCGGGAGCAACGCTTCCCCAACGCGATCGAAATGTTACATGAACTCGATCGCCTCGAACGCGGCGGACAAACTACAGTGCAGGGGGAAGGTGGCTTTGCATCGATGTCTGTCCCCAAGCAAGAAACGGATGTTAAAACGCCATCGCCAATTGTCCCACAGAAATCAGGAACTGAACAGTTGACCGGTAATGAGATGGTATTTGTCGAGGGTGGCAGTTTCATGATGGGTAGTAACTCCGGTGATCCTGATGAAAAACCTGAACATCCTGTAACTGTGAGTGATTTTTTTATTGGTAAAGTTCCCGTAACCCAGAAGTTATGGAGGGAAGTAATGGGAAACTACCCTTCTTATTTTACGGGAGATAAAAGGCCCGTTGAATGTGTGAGTTGGCACGATGCCATCGAATTTTGTAACCGGTTAAGCAGAAAAGAAGGCTTGAGAGAATGCTACTCGGAGATTGAGCAGGAAAAAGGCGGGTTAATGGGCAGTCTTATTGGTCAAAAGGCAAAAAGCTTAACCTGCGACTTTAAAGCAAATGGTTACAGGTTACCCAGAGAGGCGGAGTGGGAGTATTCGGCGAGGGGAGGTAACCAAAGCAAAGGTTACGAGTATTCAGGCAGCAATGATCTTGATGAAGTAGGCAGGTACGGTGGTTGGAATGATAAAGGAAACAGGAGTGAAGAAGAAGGTACTGCACTGGTTGGTAAAAAGATCCCGAATGAACTTGGCATATATGACATGAGTGGTAATGTATGGGAGTGGTGTTGGGATTTGTATGACTCTTCCGGTTCCTTCCGTGTTCTGCGTGGTGGCAGTTGGTACGGCGATGCGGAGTATTGCCGTGTGGCTTACCGCGGCAGCTTCAACCCTGACAGCAGGAACAGCCTCAGCGGTTTCCGGTTATCCAGGACAAGGTGATAACCTTTTTACCTTTTTCTTTTTTACCTTTTGACCCGACCTCACCCCCGGCCCCTCTCCTAAAAGGAGAGGGGAGGAAAAGATGAAAAAGATGTCATCGCCCCGAAGGGGCATTAAGAAGCGAGCAGGCGTAGCCCAAAGCGCAGCGGGGCAAGCCGCGAGCTTTTTTATTGGCGGAATTGGTTGTCTGAATAGGCTGTCTGAATCAGCTTGCCCCTTCGGGGGATTTTCAGTGCCACAGGCATCCCTTCGGGATATTAAAGGATTTTCAGCTTGCCACCTCGTGGGATGGTGCATTAGGGGTTAGTGCCGGGGTTTTAGGTTTTGGGCTAAATTGTCGTGTTCATCCTGTTCAATCTTGTCCATCGTGTTCAAAAAATAATGTCAGGCTTGCCCTTCGGGCAATCGCAAGCAAGGATGCTTGCGCCACAAAGTAATTTGAAATCTGTGCACAAAAAATCCGCGTGTATCTGCGTAATCTGCTTCGCTGCGGCGAAATCCGCGGTCTATTCAAACCTTCTTGTGGCCTCAATCTTTCAATTCACCGTTCAGAATTTTAAAAGGCCACCCATTTCTGAGCAGCCTTTAAATTAATATCCGCGTTAATCGGTCTAATATGTGTGTATCTCCCAAAGGTACAAGCGCGTGCTAAAAATCAACGAAAATCCGTGAAATCTGTGTAAAATCCTTGAAATCCGCGAAACTTTCTCCACACTCTACACTAATTCGCCGCGGCGGACTCCACACCCTACCCTCTGATCAACCCCAGCAGCTCAGCAGTTTTGGTTTTCATCAGTTCGATATCTCCGACGGTTTCCACATTGAGGCGGATGATAGGCTCGGTATTCGACATTCTGAGGTTGAACCGCCAGTTGCCGTAATCGACCGAGACACCGTCGGTGTAGTCGAACTCGCCGTCTGAGTATTTCGCCTTTATTTCCTCGAGTTTCCCTGGGGCATCGGCGATCTTCGAGTTGATCTCACCCGAGCAGGGGTATTTCTCGATCATTTCATTTACAAGCTGTGAGAGCGACTTTCCTTCTTCGGACATCAGCTGAATAACGAGCAGAAAGGGGATCAAACCTGAATCGGAATAGGCATTGTCGCGGAAGTAGTGGTGAGCCGACATTTCACCACCGTAAATGGCGTTCACTTCTCTCATCTTCTCTTTTATGAAAGCATGTCCGCTCTTCGACTGCACAGCCTCGCCGCCCGTTTCTTTGCAAACTTCGATCGTGTTCCAGACCAGTCTTGGGTCATGGATGATCTTCTCGCCCGGATTCATTTTGAGGATCGATTTCGCCAGCATGCCGACGATGTAGTAGCCCTCAATGAACTCACCTGACTCGTCGAAGAAGAAGCAGCGGTCGTAGTCGCCGTCCCAGGCGACACCGAGATCGGCATTGTGTTCTTTGATCGAGTTGATGGTGGGGAGGCGGTTCTCCTCGATCATTGGATTCGGCACGCCGTTCGGGAATGATGAATCGGGGTCGTTAAAGAGCTTGATCATTTCAACGGGGAGTATTTTTTCAAGCCTGTCGAGCATTGGGCCGACACATCCGTTTCCGGCGTTTACGACCACCTTCATCTTTTTCACTTTGGAAACATCGTAAAATGTGCCGAGGTGTTTAACGAATTCATCTGATATATCGCGCTGTGTATATTTACCCTTTGTTTCCGGAAGCGGTTCGAAGCCACCGTTTGAGATTATCTCTTCGATGGTATTAAGGCCTGAGTCGTAGCTGATAGGGATCGAGCGTTCACGAACAAATTTCATTCCGTTATACTCGGGCGGGTTATGTGAAGCGGTGATCATGATGCCGCCATCGGCATTCAGGAATGATGTGCCGAAATAGACCATTTCTGTTCCGCAAAGGCCGATATCGATCACGTCAACTCCTGAATCGAGAAAGCCGTTCACAAGTGCTTCACTCAGTTCGGCAGAACTTGTTCTGATATCGCGGCCGATCACCACGCTTTTACAGCCTGTAAATTTTCTGTACCCTCTCGCTATGTTATAAGCGAGTTCCACATTAAGTTCAGAAGGCACCACACCCCTGATGTCATAAGCTTTAAAACATGCTATTTTAGCCATTGATTTCTCCGAATGCAAAAAAGAAAAAGATTAAAAATTTAAACCCAATTTAACGAAAGGAAAGCGACCTGTAAAACCCGCTTCCCATCAATTCACCAGAGTATCATGCATGGCTACAAAAAGATAGTTTGGAGGCAAGCACAAAAAGGAGGTACAGGTATTAATTTTTATATATCTTTTTGTATGGCAAAAATCTTAAGTTGAGTTATCGAAAAATGATGGAGGAGCTATCGCAAAAAAAGGTACTATTGCTAGACATTTTGCCAAGTGTAACAATGTAAAATGTGGAAGCTTCTTCGTGCTTGAGCCCGGCTTGCAAGACGAAGAACTCGGTTATCTCTGTCCGGAGTGTTACTCGAGAGCGCACCGGTATCATATAGTTCAATGCTCAAGTTGCAAGACGATACTCAATTTTATTGGCGCGTCCGACAAAGAAGAGAAATTCGTTTTCACAGTGGAGAAGTGTAGCCACTGTTACGGCACCGAGGAGGATGAACATATGATCCATCCGTTCTACGCGGGAGAACACTTTATTTAAATGTTTGAGAGGCTGCCCTTAGAGACAGCCTCTTTTTTTATTCACCAAACACGCTCGCCGTCACACCGCCATCAACCGCAATGGTCTGACCACTGATATACGATGAAATATCCATCGCGAGAAATGCCACCAGGGCAGACACCTCGTCAGGGGTGCCAACACGGTTCAGAGGCGTTCTTCTGATTATGCGTTCATACCTTTCTTCATCCGCGAGATAACCTTCGGTCAAAGGGGTTTTAATGAACCAGGGAAGTACCGCGTTAACACGAATTTTGTACTTGCCCCACTCGGCTGCCAGCGATTTTGAGAACTGGTTCATTGCCGATTTCGCCGATCCATAAGGGAAACCGGTGCCTACATCGAGCACCGAAGCTATCGAACTGATGTTCACTATTGAGGCTCCCGGAGAAAGACGCAACAGGGGAAGAAGTCCGCGACAGAAATCGACCGTGGCAAAATAATTAAGCTCAAAAAGCTGGCGTATCTCTTCATCCGAGTATTCAAAAGATTTCTTTCTGATATTTGTTCCGGCATTGTTAACCAGAATATCGAGCCGTTCGAGTTTCTTCCCGAGCACTTTGATCACATCCTGGCGTGATTCCTTCACCGACACATCGCAAACGAACGCGTCAAGCGCTTCACCTTTAAAGCGATCGAGGATCAGCGCCACATTATCCTCACTGCGGGAGATCGTTATCACGGAGGCACCAAGTTTCAGAAAATCCGAGACTATTTCAAGGCCTATGCCTTTGGTTCCGCCGGTTATGAAAGCTGTTTTGCCTTTGAGGCTCCATTTCTTCATATTAATTCACCGGAAATTTATTTATGTTTTGAGATAAAATATTAATTTCATACGTAAATTTCTCCATTTTTTAGGAAAGATACGGGATCAGATGAAAAAACTTCTGTTAATTGTTTTCGCCATTGTTTTTGTGGCGAACGCTCAACAGGCTGAAAAGCCTAAATTAGTGGTGGGAATTGTAGTCGACCAAATGAGATATGACTACATCTACCGTTTTTGGGATCTTCTTGGGGAGGGGGGATTCAAGGAATTGGTTAAGAACGGGTACAGTTGTACCAACACCCATTATACATACGTGCCGACCTTCACGGGTCCCGGCCACACTTCCATTTATACCGGAACTGCACCCTGGATGCACGGAATTGCAGGAAACAACTGGTTCGACCGTGAACTTGGTAAACAGGTTTACTGCGCTGAAGATAAAACCGTCACCGCGGTTGGTGGAACCCCGGAGCAGGGTGAATATTCCCCGCGCCGTCTGCTTGTAAACACAATAGCCGACGAGATGAGGATATCCAATTCGTTTAAATCGAAAGTGATAAGCATTGCCATTAAAGAGAGGAGCTCCATCCTTCCGGCGGGACACTCCGCGAACGGGGCTTTCTGGTTCGATGAGATTCTGGGAAACTGGATCACCAGCACCTACTATATGAAGGAACTGCCGCAGTGGGCTTCCGCATTTAATGCCAAAAAAAGATCGGCCGATCTACTCACACAGAAGTGGGAGACCAGCTACCCATTGGCGAAATACACAATGTGCGGGCCCGATGATTCCGATCACGAAGGCCTCTTCAAAGGTGAAACACGCCCTGTCTTCCCGCATGACATCCCCGCGATTACAAAAGCTTTGGGAAATTTCAGCGCGATCGAAGGTACCCCAGTGGGAAGCACCCTGACGAGAGAGTTCGCGATTGAAGCGATCAAAGGTGAGAATCTTGGAAAAGGGGAGTTCACCGATCTCCTCGCCATCAGTTTTTCTTCGCCCGACTATATTGGTCACAGGTACGGGCCACAGGCAATTGAAACAGCAGATTGCTACATAAAACTTGACATGGAACTGAAAGAACTGCTGAGTTTCCTGAAGACGCAATTCCCCAAAGGGGATTACCTCGTGTTTCTTACAGCAGATCATGGCGCTGCCGAAGTGCCGGGTTTCGTGCGTCAGAACCACATTGATTGTGGATTGATCGACTTTTCAGCTTTCACAAAAGCGGCTGAGTCAGCACTTCGCACGCACTTCAACGCGGGTGATGAGGTTAAATTCATCCTTAACACCAACAATTATCAGTTCTATTTCGACTACGATGTGGCAAAAAAATACAAAACCACAATAGAAGAGATGGTTTCTATAATCAAACCGGCGCTGATGAAATTTCCTGAGATAAGGGATGTGCTGCCCGTTTCAGAACTTGAAAAGGGTGCGAACGCGCTCGACCCTGTTAGATCAAAGCTGTTTTTTGGCACAAACAAAAAGAGAAGCGGCGACGCGTGGATGGTTCACAACCCGGGTTGGTTAAGCCATGACACCAAAGGCACATCGCACGGTTCCCCTTTTGAGTATGACACTCATGTACCTCTTCTCTTTTATGGAATGAACGTGAACAAGGGTGAGTACCGCGGAAGAGTGGAAATAACCGACATAGCACCCACTGTGGCAAATCAACTTAAGATTATGTTCCCTAACGGAAGTTTCGGAAATGTTATCGAAAGTGTCTTCAAGAAGTAGCGCGCTCCTTCTAATTTCGTAATTTTGAAACCTGAATGTTTTAAATAAAGCATTCAGGTTTCTTTTTTTTAGCAAGATGGTCAGGTAATGGACAACCGGAAACTAACAAACATCGCATTTTTCTCACTTCTATTATTCGCGGCAACCCTGACGAATGCCCTCTTTTTCAACCAATTGGGGTATTACGTGGCACTTGTACTCCTGGGAGTTGCCCGTTTCAGAGGTGAGAAGGAGCTGTTCAAAAAGACCGGGCTGGAACCATGGATGCTTCTGTTCGTTGCCGCGGAACTGTTTTCAATAATATTTACGGATAACAAGCCTCAGGCGATCGAATTTGGGTTTAAGAGGGTGATCCTGTTACCGATCATCTACACAATTGCCTCCGGTATCAAGGACGGGAAGCAACTCAAGATATTCTTTTTCACTTATCTTGTATTTGC
Source organism: Bacteroidota bacterium (assembly GCA_023433685.1). GTDB lineage: Bacteria > Bacteroidota > Ignavibacteria > Ignavibacteriales > Ignavibacteriaceae > UTCHB3. Next base: position 1,200 of record JAEYUD010000158.1, on the reverse strand, counting down.
TCTTGCCTCCGACCTGATGTACCTCGGATTCTCAGTCGAATACTTTGTAAAAGACCTTTACAAATACACCTCCGAGGGCCCCAGTGTACTGCTCCATCCGATAACAACAGGCGAACTGACCTCTTTTACAGCCATCTACCTTTTCTCACTTTTTCTAAATGAGAAGCGAATCAAGTGGAAGACAGGTTGGCTTATACTTTCGCTAATTTCATTCGCTTCCCTCCTCGCAACCTTCAAACGTACCGCGTGGATCGGTTTAGGTTTGGGGTTACTGGTGCTACTATTCATGAACAGGAATTACATTCTGATTACCGCCGGTGCCGTTACGGCAATAATCGTTGTGCTTATGGCGGGCAATGAGTCTCGAGTTTTCGTTTATGATCTGACCGGGAAGCAGGTCAGGCAGTTCGAGACCAACGGTCTGGCATACAACGTGCAGCCCCTTGGCGACGACCTGATAGTCTCCGACTATAACGACGGGCTTAAAATTTACAGGGGGGATTCACTCATCAGCCACCTTGAAACACCGGCGCCAATTTATGAAATTGTGAAGTGGGGCGACAAATACGCGGCCTTCCTTAACGATTACAGGATACTCCTGCTGAACAAGAAGGGGTCACATTTCACCATTGTAAAAGAATTTACCTCACCCGGTTATCTTGGCAGGATAGCCGTTAACAGGGGAATGCTCTACGCTGTTGATTCCGACAGCGGAATTACGGTTTACAAAGATCACAACTCGATAGACAAGCCGGTCAGGTTTCCCCGTTTTTCTGGCGGTCTTGGAATTGTGACAGATTCAAATTACATCAACATCGCCAACATAAGCTACTATACCTACACAACCGTGAGGCTCGACTCTATTGGATTCCCGCTTGATACAGTTGCTTATGAAAGGGAAATTCCGCAGGGCACCCGATTCCTCGGATTCAGGGGAGGTAAACTCCTCTTTTACTTCGACAAAGGCTTTAAACTTGCCGACCCCGTTACCGGAAAGATCAAGCACCTGCCACCTAATACCGATTGTCAGGGTGTTGCCTGGAGTGCCATTGCCACAGGTTCAGACTCACTTTACCTTGTTGGAATGGATAAAAATCTTTACAGTCTGAAGATAGAGGGTGACAGCAGTGTTTATCTAAGCATGATCGCTAACGCGGGAAGGTACCCGTTTTCACTCACCGCGTCTGAGAAATATATCTG
>JAEYUD010000145.1 GCA_023433685.1 Bacteroidota bacterium | reverse complement strand
GGTAACGTGGGTGAGGAACATGCTTTTTGATAAAGGGATATTCAAGAGCACCGCGGTTGACCGGCCGGTGATATCAGTGGGAAACCTTACTGTCGGCGGATCCGGGAAAACACCTTTAGTGATATTTCTCGCGGAGCTTTTCAAAAAAGCGGGGATTCAGCCCGGTGTTGTTAGCAGGGGGTACGGAAGAACCACCAAGGGATATCTATTGGTAGCCGACAATTCGGGCATACTCAGAACACCTGAGGAGAGCGGGGATGAAATTTACCAGACTGCCGTAGAGTGCGCCATACCCGCCGCGGTGGGTGAAAAAAGGGTGGAAGCCGTTTCGGGTATCTTAAAAGAAACCGGAGTGGGTTGCGTGATACTTGATGATGCTTATCAGCACCGGTGGATAGAGCGGGATGTTAACCTGCTGATAATTGCCCAGCGCTTTCTTGTGGATGAAAATCCGTTAAGAAGAACACTCTTCCCCACGGGGAACCTGCGCGAACCCTTTAAAAGGGCTGAAAGAGCGGATGCCGTGATAATAAACAGGAAATTTACCAAAAAGAAGGAGATACCGGAGCGACTGCTACGACACTTCCGCGGTAAAAAAATATTTAACGCTTGGTATGAGCCCCTTTACTTTGTTGATATAAAGAACGGGAAACATTATGATCCGGCAGATTTCACGGGGCAGAAAAGTCTGTGCGTGAGCGGCATAGCTAACCCATACTCATTCTTCAGTGCCCTACAGCAGTTGAAGATCAACACAGACAACAAAATGATATTTATTGATCATAAAGCGTACTCTGTTAAAGAAGTTGAGAAGATCAGAAAATTCTTCTACTCAACCAACGCTTTCTCGGTCGTAACAACACAAAAAGATGCCGTTAAGCTTGCCAAATTTTCACGTGAGCTCGACGACATTGATATCTACTATCTGAAGATACGCTTGAGGCTTGACGAAGAGAAAGAATTTGAACAGTTTATTCTGGACAAGATAAAAGCGACAAACAAAAAAAAATCCTAAAACAGGAGGATCAGAAATGGCTAAAAAAGACATAAAATATGTCTATTTCTTCGGTGGCAAAAAAGCCGAAGGAGATGCTAAAATGAAAAACCTTCTCGGCGGCAAAGGCGCGAACCTTGCCGAGATGGTTAACATGGGGCTCCCCGTTCCCGCGGGCTTCACCATAACCACTGAAGTATGCACCTACTTTTATGATAATGGAAGACAATATCCAAAACAGCTTGCCAAACAGGTAAAAGAAGCCATCAAACAGATGGAAGCAGTTATGGGCAAGAAATTCGGCGATCCTAAAGATCCCCTTCTTCTTTCAGTCCGCTCCGGAGCTAGAGCTTCGATGCCCGGTATGATGGATACAGTTCTTAACCTCGGTCTTAATGATAAAGCTGCTGAAGCCCTTGTTGCCGCTACCGGTAACGCGAGATTCGTTTATGATTCATACAGAAGATTTGTTCAGATGTATGGCGATGTGGTGCTCGATCTGAAACCGAAGAACAAAAAAGATCACGATCCGTTCGAAGTTATCATTGATGCCAAAAAGAAATCAAAAGGCGTTGAGTTTGATACCGACCTTACCGCTGATGACCTGAAAGAGCTTGTTGGTGAGTTTAAAGCCGCCATCAAAGAACAGACCGGTCACGACTTCCCGGATGATCCTGAAGAGCAACTTTGGGGTTCAGTTGGCGCCGTGTTCAACTCATGGATGAACGAAAGAGCGATCGTTTACAGAAAACTCAATAACATCCCTGAAGCGTGGGGTACTGCCGTTAACGTACAGGCGATGGTATTCGGTAACATGGGTGACGACTCCGGAACCGGTGTTGCCTTCACCCGTGACCCTGCAACTGGCGAGAACATCTTCTATGGTGAATACCTTTTCAACGCCCAGGGCGAAGACGTGGTTGCCGGTATCAGAACTCCGCACCCGATCAGCAAACTGGCTGAAGAAGCTCCTAAAATGTATAAAGAGCTTGACGCGATCCGTCACAAACTCGAAAAAGAGTACAAAGACATGCTCGATGTTGAGTTCACAATTCAGCAGGGCAAACTCTGGATGCTCCAGTGCCGTGTTGGTAAGAGAACTGGACTTGCAGCCGTAAGAAATGCCGTTGAAATGTTTAACGAAGGGCTTATCGACAAGAAAACCGCCCTTATGCGCGTTGAACCTAACCAGCTTAACCAGCTCTTAAGACCGATCTTCGATCTTGAAGAGAAGAGAAAAGCGGTTGCTGAAGGAAAGCTCATGGCTAAGGGTCTTAATGCCGGTCCTGGTGCTGCCACAGGTAAAGTTGCTTTCTCTGCTCATGATGCAGAAGAAATGGCAAAAACAGGCGATCCTGTTATCCTCGTGAGAATTGAAACCTCACCTGAAGATATCAAAGGTATGAATGCCGCTGAAGGTATCCTCACTGCCCGTGGTGGTATGACCTCGCACGCTGCTCTCGTTGCCCGCCAGATGGGTAAGGTTTGCGTTGCCGGTTGCGGTAAACTTCTTATCGACTATAATGCCGGTACAATGAAAGTTGAGAACAGACCTGAGTTCCTCGTTAAAGAAGGTGACTACATCTCGATCGATGGTACAACCGGTGAGGTTATTCTCGGAAAGATCGAGACCAGACCTTCTGAAGTTATCGAAGTTCTTCTCAACAAGACCAGAAAACCTGAAGATTCACCGATGTTCCAGATCTATAACACACTCATGACCTGGGCAGATGAATTCAGAAAAATGAACATCAGAACAAACGCGGATCAGCCGGATCAGGCTTCAAACGCCATTCAGTTCGGTGCCGAGGGTATTGGTCTTTGCCGTACAGAACACATGTTCTTCGGTGAGAACAAGATTAAATCGATGAGAAAGATGATCCTTTCTGACACCCAGGAAGAAAGAAAAGCTGCTCTTGCTGAACTTCTTCCGCTTCAGAGGGAAGATTTCGCCGGTATCTTTAAGGCGATGAAAGGTTTCCCTGTCACGGTTAGAACACTTGATCCACCACTTCATGAGTTCCTCCCCAAGAAAGAGGCGGAGATCAAAGAACTCGCGGCTGACTTTGGTGTTTCCGCAAAAACCATTAAAGACAAGATCGCCAGTCTGCACGAAGAGAATCCGATGCTCGGATTCAGAGGTTGCCGTCTTGGTGTTGAATATCCCGAGATAACTGAAATGCAGGCCCGCGCCATACTTGAGGCGGCAGTTCAGGTTAAGAAGGAAGGTTTCGAGGTTAAACCCGAGATCATGATCCCTCTCGTTGGTCACGTTAATGAGTTAAAGGCTCAGGAAGCAATCGTAAGAAAAACCGCCGAAGATGTATTCGCCGAGGCAGGTTTGAGGGTTGACTATCTTGTTGGTACCATGATCGAGCTCCCAAGAGCTGCTCTCGTTGCTGACAAGATCGCTACCGTTGCCGAGTTCTTCAGCTTTGGTACCAACGATCTTACCCAAACTACTTTCGGTCTCTCAAGAGATGATGCCGGTAAGTTCCTCCCCAACTATGTGGCTAAAGAGATACTTCCTTCTGATCCTTTCGAGACGATCGATCAGGAAGGTGTTGGCCAGCTCGTTGAGATCGGCGTTGAAAGAGGCAGAAGCACAAGATCCAAACTTAAAGTTGGTATCTGCGGCGAGCACGGTGGCGAACCTGCTTCAGTCGAGTTCTGCTACAGAACCGGTCTTGACTATGTGAGCTGCTCACCGTTCAGGGTTCCGATCGCGAGACTTGCTGCCGCTCAGGCCGCTCTCCGTGAGAAACTCGCGAAAGACGCCAAGAAAAAAGAGAAGAAAAAATCCAAATAACAACAATGGCCGTTTTGTCAGAACGGTCGGAGCGTGATTATTCATGTCCGCGGCGGGGGTGCCGCCGCGGGCAGTTTTAATTAAGCTATCTAAAATGACACGAGGTAAAATTAAATGAAATTATCCGATTTCAATTACAATCTCCCCAAAGGACAGGTTGCCAAATATCCATACCAGAAAAGGGATGAAGCAAGGCTGATGCTGCTGAACAGGGAGAACAAAGGGATTGAACACAGACAGTTCAAGGATGTGGTTGACATCCTGAACAAGGGTGATATCCTTGTTGTAAACGAGTCAAGGGTTTTCCAGGCAAGACTGATCGGGAACAAGGAGAAAACCCAGGCGAAGATCGAGGTTTTCCTCCTGAGGGAATTAAACTCAAAAGAAGCGATCTGGGACGTTATTGTTGATCCTGCCCGGAAAGTAAGGATCGGTAACAAAATATATTTCTCCGATGATCTTTGGTGCGAAGTTATTGATAACACCACTTCACGCGGAAGAACCGTAAAGTTCAATCAGATCGGGAATATTTACCGCGCCGTTGAGAATATCGGACTTACACCGCTTCCCCCATATATTAAGAGGAACGCTGAGCCTCAGGATAAAGAGTACTATCAGACCGTTTACGCGCGCGTTGACGGATCAGTTGCTGCTCCAACTGCCGGGCTTCACTTCACCCCTGAACTTATGGACGCGCTGAAGAAAAAAGGTGTAATTGTTGTACCTATAATTCTCCATATCGGTCTTGGAACATTCAGACAGGTTGAAGTAGAGGATCTTACAAAGCACAGGATGGATTCAGAATTCTACGAGATAACTTCCACTGCTGCCGAGCAGATCAACAAGGCTTTGAGCGCCGGAGGAAAACTTACAGCCGTAGGTACCAGTACCGTAAGAGCCCTTGAGTCGAGTGTTACCGCCGAAGGATTCATCAGGGCACAGAAGGGGTGGACCGACAAGTTCATCTATCCTTCATACGGGTTCAGAATTGTCAAGCAGATGATAACCAACTTTCACATGCCACAGTCGACGCTCATCATGCTCGTCTCCGCTTTCGCCGAGACCGATTTTGTGATGAAAGCGTACAAGACCGCGGTTAAAGAAGACTATAAATTCCTCAGCTACGGCGACGCGATGATGATCTTATGAGAACCGTTGCCATAATTCCCGCTGCAGGTTCCGGTTCCAGGACCGGAAGTGATATGCCCAAGCAGTTCATGAAGTTCAATGACAGGGAACTGATCGCGTACACCCTCGAGGTTTTTCAGAATTCTCCTCTCGTGGATGAGATGGTTATAGCCACTTCGGGTACCGGACATGAACTGATTGACTCGATCAGAAAGCGCGAAGGCTTTTCCAAGATCACAAAGATCGTCGAAGGCGGGAAGGAAAGGCAGGACTCTGTTTTCAATGCTCTAAAGGCAGCTGATATGTCATTTGATGACCTTGCCGCGGTTCACGACGCGGCAAGGGCTCTTTTACCACAGGCGGTGCTTGATGAGGCGATCAGATCCGCCCGTGAAAAAGGGAGCGCGCTTGTTTGCATGAAAGCCCGTGACACCATCGGCTTTCTTGATAACTCCGGGCTTGATTATATCGACAGGAACAAAGTTTACATTGTGCAGACACCTCAGATTTTCAGGTACGGTGAGTTAATGGATGCTTTCAGTAAAGCTTACGCCGAAAGCTGGTACGGAACCGACGAATCATCACTTATGCGCCGGGCCGGGTACACCGTAAATATCTCGGAAGGCTCCGCGCTTAACTTCAAAGTTACCACCAAGGAAGACCTCGATATCTTCAGCAAGCTCATCCCTGATGGTCTGCCATTTTAAGAAATAAAGTCCGTTCATCCCCGTCTCCTCCATCAAGCATAAACCCCGGAAGAAGCCTTGAACATTGTGGAAGTGGATTTAATTATCCCTTTCAAAGATATTTTTTTATTAACTGAAAAGACATTATTTTACAGTTTCAATCACTGCAATTTCTGCCTGCCGGGCTGCAACAACGGCGGTGGAACGGAACAAACCATCACAAATACAGGAACTTGGAATGTTAGCACTTGCTGCAATATTACTTTTGTCATATCTTGTCGGCTCAATCCCTTTTGGCGTTATAGTTGCCAAAGGTAAAGGGATCGATATTAAAGCACATGGCAGCGGTAATACCGGTGGTACGAATGTTTTCCGCACCCTGGGACCGAAATATGGACTTTCTGTTGTAGTGCTCGACGCTCTTAAAGGCGTGGTAGCGGTTGTTTTCATCTCACAGCTCTATTACATTGATCCTGTGGTGCTGAATAACCAGACTCCCTTTCAAGACATCACCATTATCCGGATCATGGCAGGTATCTTCGCGATAATCGGACATATCTGGAGCGTTTTCGCGTCATTTAAGGGTGGAAAAGGCGTGGCAACAGCCCTCGGAATGATGCTATCGATCACCACCGTTGACATGCTGATCGCGCTTGGTATTTTTATCATCGTGGTTGGTGTCTTCAAATATGTTTCCCTCGGCTCCATCATGGCAGCCATCACCGTTCCATTAACGCTTTTCATCCGTGAAAACGTTTTTCACGCGGAAGTGCAGGGTTACGGAACACTTCTGCCTTTCGTGCTGGCGGTCTCTTTCCTGCTCATTTACATGCACAGAACGAATATTCAAAGGTTACTTAAAGGGAACGAGAACAAAATTTCGTTCGGTAAAAAGAAGTAACTCTAAAAATGAACATTTCGGTACTGGGAGCGGGTGCCTGGGGCACAACCCTCGCCATTCTCCTTAGCGATAACGGTCACGACGTTACGCTCTGGGAATATAACGATACTTATGCCAACATGCTCGAGGAAAAACGGGAGAATATCATCTATCTCCCCGGAATCCCGTTTCCCAAGTCGCTAAGAATTTCAAACGATCTTGATCAGGCAGCTACCGGCAAGGATATAATTGTCACCGCCATCCCGACTCAATTCACCCGTAATGCCCTGCAGAAAATCAGTTATGACAAGATCCGTAACACGGTCCTCGTCTCCGTTTCCAAGGGTATAGAGAAGAACCACCTCCTCACTGTAAGCCAGATTTACAAAGATGTTTTTCCGCAACTCACAGAACATCAGGTCGGTGTGCTTTCCGGTCCGAGCCACGCCGAAGAAGTGAGCAAAAAGATTCCAACGACAGTAGTGGCTGCCTGCAAGGATCATGACACATCAAAACTAATCCAGAATGCGTTCATAAACCGCTACTTCCGCGTTTATTCTTCAACTGATGTCATCGGAGTTGAGTTGGGTGGAGCCTTTAAGAACGTGATAGCCATCGGTGCCGGAATTCTTGACGGAATGGGGATGGGCGACAACACAAAAGCCGCGATAATGACCCGTGGTACCGCCGAGATCACCCGTCTTGGCCTTGCAATGGGTGCGCATTCACACACATTTTCCGGTCTTTCCGGAATGGGCGATCTTATCGTAACCTGCATGAGCCGGCACAGCCGTAACCGCTACGTCGGTGAGAGGATCGGTAGTGGTATGAAGCTGAAGGAAGTGCTCGCGCAGATGACCGCAGTGGCTGAAGGCGTTGAAACCTCAAACTCCGCGATGCAACTCGCAATAAAGCACGGAATCGAAGTACCTATCACCACTGAAGTTTACCGCATCCTCTTCGAAGATAAAGACCCCGCCCAGGCGATCCATGACCTCATGACCCGCGACCGGAAAGAGGAGTATAGAGCTTAGATAGTTGTTAGCTATTAGCTATTAGCTATTAGCG
>JAEYUD010000135.1 GCA_023433685.1 Bacteroidota bacterium | reverse complement strand
TGATCATACAATCCTCCGCATGGCGGGTTTCTCATCAATCAATTGTTTTGGGGTTAGCGCGGGGAACACCCTTTCGGCCAAGTCGAGCATCCGGGTGAACAGCCCCCGCATCAGGATCAGAGTCGGTTTGTACTCTGATATGATAACGGAAAAAAGTGAAACGGGGTGATAAGGCACATCGCCATATCCATCCCTGTTCAGGTCGTATCCCGCGTAATTATCCCAGAAATTTCCGCTGAACGTGTTAAAATTCTGCTTGGAGTTGGTGGCTATATCGAAGTTGTTTCCGGTAAAACTGTTTTTCTCAAACCTGTTGTCCATGGAATTTGCCATAAGATCGAGCGCCCAGCCGTTTTTCTCGAAAAGGTTGTATTCGAGTCTGCACTTCCCTGAAGCTTCCATGAAAATCCCTTTGGTGTTCCCGGTGAAACGGTTCCCGGTGATCGTCGACCTGTTAATCTCTTTCAGCAGGAGCCCATGAGAAGCGGAGCCTTTGTTATTAAGGAAGAGATTTCCTTCCATATCGATAAAAGAAGAATACATTACTGCAACTCCAGCACCGTTCTCGAAGAATTTGTTGCCGGAGTAACGGCTACTGTCAGAGAACATGAAGTGCAGGCCATATCTCAGGTTTCTTTTTGAGGCATTGCCGGTCATCAGATTGTGCCTGCTGAACTCGAGGTAAATTCCATCCCGGTGTCCGGAAATTGTGTTACCTGATATAGTGGTGTTCATGCAATACCAGAGGTGAATTCCGTTGCCTGAATTGGTTTCGGTCTTGGCGAACGAATGTATCGTGTTTCCACGAACAGTTACGCGGTCAGTCTTTTGAAGATAAATGCCGAAAAAGTTGTTGTACAGTTCGTTGTTTTCGATGAAACAATCAGACACATTCTCAATTCTGATCCCCGAGTGTTCGAACTTGTAACTGAACTCAGAGTTTACAAGCTTTAAACCTGAAATATGTACACCTGCTGATCTAATAATGAGAACTGAACCTTTCTTGCCCGCGTCAAGAACGGGAAGTCCTTCACCGCGGATGAATAGAGGTTTATCAATTACCAGATCAGTGACCATGTATTTCCCCGGCTTCACTGTAATGGTCGAGCCGGGTTCTGCCGCTTCAATAGCCTTATAGAGTGATCCGTATTTTCCACCCGGTGACACTTCTATGCCATCGGCGACACCACGGGTGTTCAGCAGCGATACGCAGATCACAATGAGCAGAAGCAAGCGTGTCATTTTAGTTGATCTTCTCGCTTAGAAGTTTATCCCAGGTGTAATGCACCGCGCTTGAGTCTTTTATAGCTTTCATTGCATCCTGATGCGATCTGAAAGCAGCAAGATTAGCGCCCATTGGTGAGTCGATATCTTTACTCACGACGTACATGGCACTTCTTGCATCAAAAAGTACATCGGGTTGTGACATCGCTGTCACGTAAACTGCAGTTGCTTTGGGCTCATAATTACCGGGCATTTTAGCGAATGCAACAAGACACTCAATAGAGTCGAATTTGAACACTTTCCCTTTGGGAGTGATCAGTTCGCTACCGAATTCATGGTCGGTGATGAGCATCTGGCAAAAAGAGCAGTTATCTTTGCCGTATTCAATTGGCTGAGGGTCCTGACCGCTGCAACCGGTAAATAAAAGTAAAACCGCGAGCAGTAAAAGTGACATCGCCTTCATTTTGAGCTCCTTCCGGATCTGAATTCAGTATACCACACGTAAGCCATAATAAAAAGGGCAAGCCCGATAAAAAGGCTGCCGATCCAAGGCAGTGAAGTGGCGTTAATATTTAAAAGCTGTTTGCTGCCGAGAAGTGGCGGCTGATAACTCATGCCCGGTACTTTTATGGGAGCATTCGGGTTAAGGTTGTGTCCGTAGTCGTACTCCCACATGTAGAAGTCGTAAACTCCGAGTATCCCTGAAATTATTATCAAAACTATCATTGAGAGTACTGCGGTTTTGTTACCTTTCCAGGCTACCAGTAGTCCGGCGGCGCTTATGAAAAGGATGATAATTGGCATGTAGGTAAGTTCGGGGATCGAATTTTCGTCGATCTCTTTCATCCCGATGTAGTGGTTTAGTCCGTTGAGGGTGTTAAGATCATTGGGACCCTCTCCGGTTATCTTGTTGATCCAGATGTAGAGGCCCATGCCTTCGGGATACTGGGGAGCCTGAATGTCGATCTTCCAGATCGGGGCAAGAAAAGTACCCAGAAGGAGGAGCGAGGCGAAAGCAACAAGATATTTTGATCGTTTGGTCATTTTTTGTTGTCCATTTTAGATCAGGGGACGTGTTGCCACGTCCCCCGGAAAATTTATTTACCGGTACCGAACGAAAGTTGCACGTTCGAGCCGGCGGGTGATACTCTGATGTATCCCGACATTTCCTGATGGAGCGCGGAACAGAAATCAGAACAATAGAACGGGAATATACCCGGCTGTTTTGGTTCCCAGAGAATGGTTCTTGTTTCCCCGGGCATAATGAGTAACTCTGAATTGTTCATCCCTTTTACAGCGAAACCATGCGGGACATCCCAGTCCTGCTCAAGATTTGTGACATGGAAGTAAACCTTGTCGCCAACCTTTGCACCCTCGATATTGTCAGGGGCAAAGTGACTTCTGGTCGCGGTCATGTAGACGTGCAGGGTGTTTCCTTCCCTTACGACTCTCGCGTCTTTTTCACCCTTCGCTACATAAGGGTTGCCGTTTTTCGAGTTCTCGTAGATCTTCATGAAGTCTTTTTGCAGTATAGAAGCTTCAATTCCCTGCGCGTAGTGGGGCTCGCCAATTGTCGGGAAGTCGAGCAGAAGTTTCATTTTGTCGCCGGAGATATCTATCAGCTGGGCAGATTGGGTGAGCATTGGTCCTGTGGGGAGGTATCTGTCTTTGGTGATCTTGTTGAGAGCAATAAGATATTTGCCGAAAGGCTTTTTGGTGTCGCCACCCATCACGCAGAGGTGACCGATCGAGTAGTAAACAGGAATCCTGTCGACCACTTCCCAGGTACCAAGCTTCCATTTTACGACCTCGGATGAAATAAATGCAGAAGTGTAGGCATAACCTTTTCCATCGAATTCTGTATGAAGTGGTCCCAGTCCAGGATTCTGCACTTCACCCGCGTTGATCTCGGAGTATTTCAGAACAGGGATACCCTGAAATTCACCATCAAACTTTTTCTCTTCAATGGCTTTCATCATTTTTGAGAACGAATGCACAGGAATCACAGTCGCAAGCTTGCCACCGGCCACAATGTATTCGCCCGTGGGATCCACATCAACACCGTGGGGTGATTTAGGAGTGGGGAGGAAATAGATCATTCCTGGGCAGTCTTTTGGATCAAGAACCTTAACGGTTTTGAGGTTTTCCGACTTGGCAACGCGGCTTTTCTCATCAACATAGTTGTGGTAGTAGTCGGCAGGCATATCTTTTGCCTTGCCGGCTTTCAGATATTCCTCGGCTTTCTTCCAGTTGACCGCGGCAATAAAATCCTTGTCATTCTTCGAAGCGTTGATCTCGAGGAGGGTGTTGGCCTGTTCTGAATTGTAGCTTGTGAAGAATGCCCATCCATGTGATGGACCTTTACCCGCGCGGGCGAGATCGTAGTTTAAACCGGGGGCGATGATCTGGAACTCAAGGTTCATCCGGCCGCTCTCCGGGTTCACTTTCACGAAGGAAATGGTGCCTTTGAAGTTTTCTTTGTACGATTTAATATCTACATCAGCATTGGGGATCGGAACCGAGAATCTCGTTGATGCAACCACATATTCAGAGTTTTCAGTGGTGAAAGGTGAACCGTGGTTACCCGCCGAGTTGGGTATCTCGATGATCTCCGCTGTCTCAAACTCCTTCAAGTCTATCCTGGCAATTCTGGGTGTGTTATTGGCGTTTATGAACAACCACTTCCCGTTAGCCACTCCTTCAGTCTGTGAAAGTGACGGATGGTGAGCATCATCCCATGGGATAAAACCGTGCGAAGTGTTTAGCATCGCTTTTGTTTCTTCCGAGTAGCCGTAGCCTGTTTCGGGATTCTGGGAGAAGACGGGGATAACCTTGAAGAGTCTTCCCGATGGGGCACCGTAAACAGAAACCTGCCCACTGAACCCGCCAGACATGAATGTGTAAAATTCGTCGTACTCTCCCGGTTTAACATACACCCTCTGCGCGGCATCGCCGGTATCGAGAGCAGATGAACTCTTTCCGCATCCCGCAAAAAAGAGGATGGGAATTATCAAGAAGGAGAACGCGGCTAATATTGTGCTTTTTTTCATTTGACTGCCTTCCGGTTAAATTATTTGGTTTTGTTTACCGATCTGAAGTACTCCAAAATGTCGAATGCTTCATCCTTCGTAACATTCTGGAAGGGCATGGCTGTCATATACTCAGCGAGCATCTTCTTTGCTTCCGGGTGTTTCTTGGTCATTTCATCAGGATTCATGATCATGTTTACAATGTATTCGGGTGATCTGCGGGTGGTTACATCACGCTGGGCGGGACCCACATATCTTTCATCAAGCTTATGGCACGAAGCGCATTTTTCGTTGAAAGTTTTTTCACCTCTCGATGCTTTAGCAAGGTCGATCTCACCGAGGGTGAGTTTTTCTTTGACGGGTCCGATTCCGTTCTCAAGTTCAAAATCAGAAAGACCCGATGTGTTCTCCGCGGCGGCACTGCTGCCTTGCGCGTTCGATTTCTTTTTCCCTTCAGCGTTGTCACCACCGCAACCTGTAACCTGAAACAGGAAAAGACCGGATGCCAAAACAAGAGCAGGGTAGATGTATTTGGATTTCACGTTAAACCTCCGTTTGTAATCAGACTAAAAAGTCCGAATTTGAGTTAAAAGAAAGGCACCGGTCGTGAGGGAACCGCTTGAAGTGCTGTCGCGCCGCGGCTCCGTTTCCGGTGCTGTCATGTCCCGTTTGAAATCAGATAAAAATGTCTGATTCAAATATAACCTTTTCTTTTCTGAATGTCAAATAAATTTTAAAATATTTTTTTGCCTGGTGGGGGAGGAGGTAAACGAATTTATCCGGTTAAATCAAAAAAGTTCGTTTTACTTTAATAAAACCACTTTTTCGGTCGCGGGCGGGTAACCTGTTCTATTAACTGAAATAAAATAAATTCCTGATGGAAGTGCTGAACCGTTCAGGGCAAGCTGTATGGTACCTGAAGGGAGTGTGCCCGAATGGAGTGTGAACAATTTCTCACCGGTGATTGAGTGGAGGAAAACCTCCGTGAATCCACCGGTTGGGGAGTCGATCAAAACTTTGCACTCAGGATTAAAGGGATTGGGGAAAACCTTAAGTCCAAAACCCGTCGGGGTTTGTGAGGGCTCCTTTATCGATACAGGGATATCAGTGAATTTGCGAGTCGTTGTGTTGTATGTACGGGTGTAGTTGTTGGAGGCGGATATCCGGTAACGGTTAAAAGCGACTGCCTGCCGGGGACCCACGCTGTTCGAAGCCCTGTATTTTGAGCTGTCAGCAAGGGTTGCCTCGCTGAAATCGAACCGGAAGAAGGGGAAGCCTTTATAATATATATTTGCTGTTTCAGGGTCGAACCTGTAGGTGCCAATTCCGTGTTCGTACATTCCTGAGTTTAATCCTCCCCGGAAAGCCGACCAGAGCACGGCGCTCATTCTTGTTTCATGGTAGGTGGAATTGTCGTAGGTGAGGGGCCCGTATGAAAATCCGCTGATCGCGCCGAGTCCCTGTTTGAGTGTCATTTTGCCCCGGTAGGTAGCGTATTGATCAGTGAAAAGGTCATCAGCAAAAGCACCGGCAGCGAGACGGGAGGTTTCCCCGATGAATACTGAAATAAAACCCGGTGTTGCTAACCGCGTTTTAAGCATCGAACCAATTGCAGAACCAGGAAGGGTGAGAGGTTTAAGCGCGGTTACATCATTGCCGGTGAAAATAATTGCGGCAGCCAGAGACAGACGTGAAAGCAAAGCCGTGTCTGTTTCGGACGCGGAACTGTAAGTTACAATTTCGGTATTGGCTCCTGCTCCCTGAAGCACGGCCTGGATAAAGTTAGCCTGACTTAAGTATGCCGGACCCGCGAAGATCATTATATGACCTCCTGCTGACTTTTGGGTGATTTCGTTCAAAATCGAAGCGTGAGCTGACTGCTGATAGTTCCCCCCGGTGAGGTAAACCGTTGAAGTAAAAGAAGGATTATTGCCTGCTGAAAACGCTCTTGCCGAAGGGGCGGCTACCACGGTATTATTAACAAAATCATACTCCCAGCCGCTTACCATCTGCGTTACCAGAAGGTTGTTTATCTCATATTGTGTGCCGTTAACCATGAAGGCGGTTGCAGTGTCAGCCCTGTACACGGATACAGCCCCACTTCCCATAACGACGCCCTTGCCGTTCGGGGAGATGCAGATCGCGGTGCGGTCGTCGATTCCCACACCCCGTACCGAAGTGTTGCCTTCGCTGAAAAGCTTCACCATTTGCGCCACAAGTCTTCCGTGCCGGGCACGCTCAATGAAGTGGGTGTCGAATATGGTTCCCGGAGCCAGACCGAGAAATCCGGTCTCAATATACCCCGCCTGTGTGAAAGGATTGCTGAGAGCCGACTCTGGATTAAGACTTCCATACTTCGCGGATATAATAAATTCACTAAGAACCATCGCTCCCGCGGAAGTGCCGGCAACAACTCCGCCTCTTTGCCACACCGCCCGTATGGCGTTTTCGGTAAGTGTGCCTTTCCAGTAATTAATATAATTGTACTGGTCGCCCCCTTTTATAAATACAGCGGAGGCGGAAACAATCGAGTCATACACTGCCTGCGAATTCGCCAGATCGCGTGTGTTGATTTTCAGATTCGATGACCAGGAGGCCCCCTTCGAAATAAAATAGTTGGGGATCCAGGTGGTCTCATCATTTACTGAAAGTACTATCACCTTCCCGTTGCCGCTTTTCTCAACCACCCAGGCGTAGGGCGCGTCACTCCAGTCGCTGTAATTCTCACCACCACCTCCAACGGCGCAGATATATCCCTGCGAGTGAATCGTGAAAGAGATCGTGATAAAAAGTAACAAGGTGATGAATGATCTGAGCATCGGGCGGGTCTCGTTTTTTAAGTGAAAACTTTTGATACAAAGATAATTAGTAACAGACTTTCGACCAAATCAGACCGAATCCCTGCACCAATTCTTTCCTTCAAAATCTCTAAATTACGAGTTTAAAATTCAGGAAGTTCAAATGAAAGATCTTCAAAATGCCACCGCCGTTGTAACGGGCGGAGCGATGGGAATCGGACTTGCAACCGTGAAAAGATTGCTCGCCGAGGGGGTTACTGTCACGATCTGGGATCTAAATCCCGCGGCGATCGAAGAAGCCAAAAAGGAACTCGCGGGGAAGGGAAAAGTATTTTATCATGTATGCGATGTGACCGACAAAAACCGTGTTTACGGACTCGGCAAGACCGCCTTCGAAGAGATGGGAAGTGTCGATATCCTCGTTAACAACGCCGGCTTTGTGAAGAGCGGTTACTTCCACGAGCGACCCGACGAGGATTGGGAGAAGACGATCGATGTGAACCTGACAAGTTTTATCTACACCACGAAAGCCTTCCTCCCCGCGATGTATGAACGGAACAGGGGACATGTGGTTAACATCTCCTCAGCCGCGGGTACTATTGGCGTGCCGGGTCTGGCGATGTATGCCGCCTCCAAATGGGCGGTGTGGGGTCTGACCGAGTCACTCAGGTTCGAGGCACAAAACCTCGGTAAGAACGGCGTCAAGTTCTCCTCGATCCATCCTTCTTATATAAGAACAGGAATGTTCGAAGGGGCAAAGATCCCTTTCCCGGGTGGACTTATTGTGCCGCTCCTTAAGAGTCACGATGTCATAGCCAAAGCGATAGTGGAAGCAGCGATCAAAAAGGGGAGACACGCCCCCAAAAGGCCTTATACAGTTCACCTAACGCCGAGAATGCGCTTGATGCCCGACAGCTGGTTTCAGTGGACCCTCAGATTTTTGAAGGTGACGGAGAGTATGAGTAGTTTTAAGGGGAGAGTGTAGAGTGTGGAGTGTGGAGGATTTGGTGGGTATGAAGTGAGAGGTATGAAGTATGAACCGCCTTTGGCAGATGATAAATGAAGTTTGTACCGCATGTAGCAGGTCAGTTTTTGATTTTTTTAGAATGAAGGATGATGGAAGTTACAATATCATATAATCCCGCTACGGGAGAGAAGATCGGTGAGACGCCGCTGAATACAGTTGAAGAACTGAACGCGGCAGTGGTAAAGGCTCGTGAGGCGCAGAAGATCTGGGCGGCGAAGTCTTTCAATACGAGGAGGGATCACCTCCTTAAGATGCGGGATCATCTGGTTGATAATGCCGACAGGTTTTCCAGAATTATCGCGCTTGACGCGGGTAAAACAATTTTTGATGCCCTTTCCACCGAGGTGATGCCATCGACTCTTGCGATTAACTTTTATGCAAAGAATGCCAAAAGGATCCTCCGCAGAAGGCGCCTGAAACCGGGAAATATCCTCCTCGCCAATAAAATTTCATATATCGATCGTGTTCCTTACGGCGTGGTGGGGATCATCAGTCCGTGGAATTACCCCTTCGGCATTCCCGTGCATGAAGTGGCAATGGCTCTGATCGCGGGTAACGCTGTTATCCTCAAAGCTGCCTCACAGACACAGGAAGTGGCGAAACTGATCGAAGAGATGGTTAATGTTGCCGGGCTGCCCGACGGACTTTTCAGACTACTTAACAT
>JAEYUD010000005.1 GCA_023433685.1 Bacteroidota bacterium | reverse complement strand
CCTGTGGTGAGAGAGGAAACCGAACAGGCTGATATCCGCCGGTTGAAGTTGAGTCTTTGGGGTCGTGCCCTGAAATCACATCCAGAACGAGAGCGCAATCGTCAGGTGTGTTAGCAAGGGGACCGATTGAATCAAATGAAGAAGCGAAAGCAGTCAATCCAAAGCGTGACACCCTCGACCATGTAGGCTTGATCCCGTAAACGCCGCAGAATGCCGCGGGCTGACGTATTGAGCCGCCGGTATCTGTTCCAAGTGCCACATCGCAAAGTCCGGCTGCTACAGCTGCGGCGGAACCACCGGAGGAGCCACCCGGCACACGGGTTTTATCCACAGGGTTGAGTACCTTGCCGAATGCAGAGTTTTCATTTGATGAGCCCATGGCGAACTCATCACAATTCAGTTTTCCAATTATCAGAGCATCTTCAGCAAGAAGCCTTTGCACAACAGTCGCGTTATACACAGGCTCAAAATTCTCAAGAACTTTCGACGCGCAAGTCATCGGCATCCCTTGAACTGAAATGACATCCTTCACAGCGATCACGGCGCCGAACAGTCTACCCGGCATTTCACCCGACGATAACTTCGCGAGGAGTGATCCGGCATCCTTCAGAACAGAATGGTTTACGTGCAGAAAGGCATTAATGTCACCATTTTCCTCAATTTTTTGAAGAAAATAGCTGACATTTTCAAGCAGATCGAGTGAGCCCGAGAGGATCAGTTCCCGTTTTTCGGCGAGGGAGGAGTAGTTAAGCGACAATCTGATTGTTACTGTGGGTTGCTTTTATTCTGATCTTTGGTTTCGTCTATCTTGATGTCCTGTTCGACATCTTTGATCGCCTTTTTGAACTCTCTCATTCCTTTGCCAACGCCCTGAGCAAGCTCGGGGATCTTTTTAGCACCGAAAAGGAGGAGTACTACAAGAACAATAAGGAATATCTCCAATGGTCCGAGATTAGAGAACATTTTCTACCTCTTTCTTTTTAATAAATTCAGCGATTGACGTAAAGATGAACTTCCCGTCGTCATTTCCAAGAAGCGAACTGCAGGCTCTTTCAGGGTGGGGCATCATCCCCAACACGTTGCCATTTTCGTTCACGATGCCTGCAATATTGTTGAGCGATCCGTTCGGATTTGAATCAGAGGTCACATTTCCTGCAGCATCGCAATAGCGGAACAGAACCTGTCCGTTTCTTTCAAGTTCTTCAAGCCCTTCGGGTTCAATAAAATAGTTACCCTCACCGTGGGCAATCGGTATCGAAGTGATCTTTCCGTGGGATCCTCTCGCGAAAATATCTGAAGCGCCATCCACTTTTAGATGAACATCTTCACAGATGAATTTAAGGCTTTCATTTTTAAGAAGAACACCGGGCAGTAGACCGGTCTCGCAAAGGATCTGAAAACCGTTACAGATACCAATCACGATTCCTCCGTCTGAAGCAAATTTTACAACTTCATTCATAATCGGTGAGAGTTTAGCGACGGCACCACATCTTAAATAGTCGCCGTACGAGAACCCACCCGGGACGATTATCACATTACAATCTTTCAGTGATTGTTCTTTATGCCAAAGAAATTCGACCTCGTACCCAAGTTCATGTTTAAGCGACCAGTATGCATCGTGGTCGCAGTTTGAACCGGGGAAAACGACAACACCGAACTTAGGCTTCATCGAACTCTTCCAAAACCACTTCAAAATCTTCCATTATCGGATTGGCGAGGAGTTTTGTTGAAAACTCGTTAACCTCTTTGAGGGCTTCCTCTTTTGATGAGAGATTAACGAAGAATTCCACTTCCTTGTTGATCCGCACGGAGGCTATATTATTGAATCCGAGCAGCCTGGCTCCCTGTTCAGCAGCCTTGCCTTGGGGGTCGAGGATCGACTTCCTTCTCTTAATGATCACTTTTGCTTTGAACACATCAGTTCCGGTTTACTTCTTGATTTTCAAAAATGAAACATAACCTTGCGCGAGGTTATATAAAATACCAAAAACAAATGTTACAAAAAGTCCTGTTACTCCGTAAAACCATATAGCGAAAGGAGTTGCAACCAAAAGAAGTGTTGCTGCCGGATTTTTTTTGAAGAATTTCGCGTTTGCTTTAGGGAACGCGGCGAACTTAAGGCTTGAGACCATACCTGCCGCGGCAATAATTGTTATAGCAGGGAAGAATGGCTTCCAGTTCCATGGAATTAAACTGCTTTCTATCTGCGCGAGAACCAGCAGGGTTACCAGAAGAGCCGCCACGGGGATGGGGATGCCTTTAAAATCGTGCTTTTTAAGATCGGAACTCACTTCTGTATTGAACCGCGCGAGCCGCAGCGCACCGGCAACAAGAAAGAGAAGGCTTATTACAAGCCCCCAGTTTCCGATTTCTTCAAGTTTAAACTTGTAGATAAGAAACGCGGTTGGGGCACCAAATCCCACAATATCCGCCAGGGAATCGAGTTGCACGCCGAAGTTGGACGCGGCTTTAAGCAGCCGGGCGGCCAGTCCGTCAATCAGATCAAAAAACGCGGAGGCAAGAATAAGATAACCCGCGATGGTGAACTCTTCCCTCGAGGCGTACACAATCGAGAGGTAACCGCATGTGAGGTTGCTTAATGTGAGCAGACCGGGAATTATGGCGCGTTTATTTTGAAGCATTTTTGTTACCGTTGGCAAGCTTAAAAAGTACTGTTTCACCGGCAGTTACCACATCCCCGGCTTTCACTTGTGGGATGCTTGAGGGATCAACAAGAACATCGACCCTGCTGCCAAATTTTATCATACCAAAACGTTCGCCGGCTTTAACTTTTTGACCAGTCTTTAGTTCGTTCACGATACGGCGGGCGACATATCCCGCGATCTGCGAAAAGAGAACCTTTCCGGAGCCGTAATTAATACCGGTTAAGAATCTTTCATTTTCCGATGAAGCCTTGTCATCCCAGGCTACAAGGTATTTGCCTTCATGATATTTAAGATACTCAACTTTGCCAGCAACAGGGATTCTGTTAACGTGAACATTGAGCGGCGACATGAAAACTGAAATTTGTAGCGCCTTTCCTTTGAGGTATTCATCATCGTAAACTTCTTTTACAAATAAAACCTTTCCGTCCGCAGGCGAGATTACAAGGTCGTCACCTGCCGGGGTGGTTCTCTCAGGATCCCGGAAGAAGTTCAAAGTAAAGATCGTGAGAAATGCCGCGATGGCGAAGAGGGGATATTTTATGTAAGGTTTATCACCCAGCCAGATTCCCGTCGCGATCAGGGCAAAAGATATCAATAACACGATGCCAATCGTGAAATAACCGTATTTAGTTAACATCTATTCCAGAATTTTATTAAAAAATTTAACGTAATTACGAACTTTGTCATAGTTACCGTGAATGATGAACTCATCCAGGGTTTTGTTCCGTTCAGGAGGAGCTACAATAATATCCGGGTAGTGAAACCTCCCGTCGATCATGACTTTTTCGTCATGAACCACAAAAGAAACCAGCACCGAGACCAGTTCGCAACCTCTTCTCTCGAAAAATGATCTTAGAACTGCATTAAGTTTGTAAGCAAGCTTGGAGGCAGCCCTGAATTCGCCCGGCGATGAAAGCCCAAGCGAGTAGAGCATTGCATCACTCACCATTTTGCCGGGGTTGTCGCCTGTGATTACATAATGACCCGGAACCTTTAGAGGCTGGAACACTTCCGTTTTACCGATTTCTGACAAATACAGATCAGTGAGATCAACCACCTTTATTTTGAATCTTAACCCTGTTGCCCCTTTTTCGAGATCAGGATCCGGCAGAAGAGGGAGGTTGAACTCTTTTAAGTAGTCAAAAAGTTGCGGAGAAATAATTAGAGAATTTCCTCGTAAATTAGAAACGCGCTTTTTAGTTATTCCGCTATTTTTGGAGTGATTCTCCAATTCTATCTGCACTTTTCTCGCTTTTCAAATTGAAAATTTGTAGATGCCAAATATAAAGTTTACGAATTACATAAATAAACAATTTCTTAAAATAACTCTTCATAACGGAGGATAGATGTTTAACAAACCAAATATGCAGCAAATGATGCGCCAGGTTCAAAAATTACAAGAGGACATGGCGAAACTTCAGAATGAACTCGCTGCAAAAACCGTGACCGAGGAAGCCGGTGGTGGAATGATAAAGGCAACTGTAAACGGAAACAATGAACTTGTATCCATTCTGCTCGATCCCACCGTTATCGTACCGGATGACAAAGAGGTTCTTGAAGACCTCATCGTGGCTGCAGTTAACAAGGCAATTGTTGCCGCGAAAAAGATGCACGAAGATGAGATGGGCAAACTCACCAAAGGCGTAATCCCTCCAGGGATGAATCTGCCCGGATTCTAATCAATGAATTTACCCGGTCCGCTTCAGGCGGTTGTAGAAGAATTCTCAAAATTTCCGGGTGTCGGAGCCAAAAGTGCCAGACGGCTGGCACTCTACCTCCTTCGCCAGGATCCGGATCAGATCGACAAACTCACTGAAGCCCTTAACGGACTTAAGACCAGAATTAAGTTCTGCAATATCTGCTTCAATATTGGCGAAGAGGATATCTGTGATATCTGTAGTTCTGAAAGACGTGACAAATCAATTATTTGTGTGGTTGAGGATATTAACGATGTCATCGCCATTGAACGCTCACATGAGTACACGGGTACTTACCATGTTCTTGGTGGAGTGCTCTCACCTCTGAACGGTATTGGACCCGAAAATCTGAAAGTAAAGGAACTCCTCGCGAGGCTTAAAGGTGAAGTGAAAGAGGTAATACTCGCTCTGAACCCTGACACAGAAGGTGAAGCGACATCCCTTTATC
>JAEYUD010000216.1 GCA_023433685.1 Bacteroidota bacterium | reverse complement strand
ATCTGGCTTAAAAGAGTAGTAGCTGAGATGGGCGGAAAAGACAGCATTGTGGTTGACGCTGATGCCGATCTCGATTCAGCAGCAGATGGAATTGTAGCTGCCGCCTTTGGTTTCCAGGGCCAGAAGTGCAGCGCCTGCTCACGCGCCATCATCGATGAAAAAGTTTATGACACCATGGTGCAGAGGATAAAGGAAAGAGTTGACACGATTAAGATCGGACCGGCTGAAGATAACTTCAGAATGGGTCCTGTCGTGAGTGCATCCGCCGAGAGAAGCATTCTGAAATACATCGAGATCGGAAAAACCGAAGGTCGACTGATCAACGGAGGAGAGAAAGCAGAAGGAAACGGTTACTACATTAAACCAACGGTTTTTGCGGATATCGATCCTATGGCAAGAATTTCACAGGAGGAGATTTTCGGACCTGTTCTCGCGATCATTAAATCACCAAATTTCGATGAATCTCTTAAGATATGTAATAACACTATTTACGGTCTTACAGGTGCGGTCTACTCAAACAAACGCGAGCACCTTGAAAGAGCCAAGAAAGAGCTTCTGATCGGGAACCTCTACCTTAACAGGAAATGTACCGGTGCAATGGTTGGTGGTCATCCTTTTGGAGGATTCAACATGTCGGGAACCGACTCCAAAGCCGGTGGAAGGGATTACCTCCTTCTGTTCCACCAGGCAAAGACCATGAGCGAAAAAATTAAATAATTGGCGGGGAGCTCCCGCTCCCCTTTTTAAAAATCAATTAATCACAGGTTTTAGATGAAAATTCACGAATATCAGGCAAAAGAGATACTGAGGAAATTCAATGTCTCCGTTCCGAAGGGATTTCCTGTTTTCACCCCGGAAGACGCTGTTAGAGTTGCAAAAGAAGAACTCGGTGGCTCTGTATGGGTTGTTAAAGCCCAGATCCATGCCGGTGGTAGAGGTAAAGGCGGCGGTGTGAAAGTTGCCAAATCACTGCATGAAGTTTATGAGTTCTCCAAGGCTATGCTTGGTATGAACCTTGTTACACATCAGACCGGACCGGAAGGGCGCATAGTTAAAAGACTGCTAATCGAACAAGGGATCAATATCGAAAAAGAACTCTACATCGGTATTACACTCGATCGCGCGATCTCGAAGAATGTGCTTATGGCTTCTACCGAAGGCGGAATGGAGATCGAAAAAGTTGCAGAAGAAACTCCTGAAAAGATAATAAAAGAGACGATCGAACCCGGTTTGGGTCTTCGCCCTCATCAGGCCCGCAAGATCGCTTTCGCGCTTGGCCTTAGTGGAGTGCAGCACAAGAACGCTGTAAGTTTCCTCCTGGCACTTTACAAAGCATACGCGGCTACAGATGCTTCACTCGCCGAGATTAATCCCCTCGTGGTTACGAAGGAAGGTGATGTGATGGCTCTCGATGCCAAGATGAACTTCGACGACAATGCCCTTTTCCGTCACAAGGATATTAATGAATACCGCGATATTGACGAAGAAGACCCCCTCGAAGTTGAAGCTTCTCGTTACAATCTTAACTATGTAAAACTTGACGGAAACGTCGGTTGTATGGTAAACGGTGCCGGCCTTGCGATGGCAACAATGGATATCATAAAACTTGCCGGTGGTGAACCCGCAAACTTTCTTGATGTCGGCGGTGGCGCGAACAAGGAAACGGTTTCAAACGGATTCAAGATCATCCTTTCAGACCCCAACGTTAAAGCGATTCTGATCAATATCTTTGGCGGAATTGTAAGGTGCGACCGTGTCGCCGAGGGTGTAATCACTGCCGCCCGTGAGATTAATATCAATCTTCCTATCGTTGTGCGTCTTGAAGGTACAAATGCTGAAGAAGCAAGAAAGATGTTGAATGAATCAGGTCTTAGTTTGATCCCTGCTTCAACTCTTGCTGACGCGGCTCATAAAATAGCCATGGTGCTTGCTCAGAATAACTGAGCTATTGGTTTAACTGACTTCTAACTGTTAAAGGAAACTGATGTCTGAATTTGAGAGGAATAATTTTGGTTTGAACGGCGACGATTTCGGAGAGAATTATCTTAATGAGATCGTTGAAAGGTGTAAACTGTTCCTCTCCGGTGAACTTCGGGAAGATTCAATTAAATATATAGATAACTCTATCGAGATTCTTCTTGACAACTTCCTTTACGAAGAAGTTCTGGAAATAGTTAAAAGTCTTATTGCCGCGCATCCATACAACTATGAAAATTACTACAGGGCGGGCTTCTGTCTCTTTCGCATGAACGAACCCGCTCTGGCGTATCGCAGCCTTTCCAAAGCCCTTACACTGAATCCGAACAACACTTCAATTCTGATAGAAAAGGCAATGGTCTGCATCCATCTGAACAGACTGAAGGAAGCTTCCGGTTACCTTCGTGCTGCCTGTGATTTGGATAAAAACGATCCCCGTTCATATTTCGCCTATGGAATAATTTACAGACGGATAAAGAAATACTACAAGGCGATAAAGTTTTTAAGGCACGCTGCTAAACTTGATCCCGAAGATTCTGAAATTATGTATCTGCTCGCCCATTGCTACCGTGATATAAACAATTTCGGTTTCGCGATGGATACCATTGAAAAATATCTCGAACTTGAACCAAAATGTTCAGATGGCTGGATGTTCAAGGGGCAGATCCTTGAGAGATTAAACAGGGTTGAACGAGCTCTGAACGCTTTCAGCACTTCAATCGCTCTTGATCCGTTAAATCTTTCGTCCGTTTTCTCATTTGTTGAAATTAACATAGGCCTGAGGAAGTATAAAATAGCCCTCGATTATTTGAATGCAGCTCTGAACAATCATCCGGGAAACTTCGCCATCTATTTCAAGATCGGCGAGATTTGGATGCTCAAGCAGGATTTCTTTGCAGCAGCAGAGAATTTCTCCAAGGCGATCGAAGCCGATAAAAAATTCGCCGGTGCATACGTAGAACGCGCTTATTGCAATCTAAAAACCGGCGAATACAGACTTGCCTTGAGTGACCTGCATGAGGCCCTTGTCCACTCTTCACGTGAGGGTAAAGGTCTCTGGGGGAACTTTGGTAAGTGGGGCTTCAAACTTGGAGATGATGACCGGGAGTACATCTCCCACTTCGAGGCTATTCTTGAGATCGATCCGGACAGCCTTGTCACCTGGCTTCAATTGGCAGAGATCAAACTGGACTATAAAAACCCGCACCACGCACTGATCGCTTTGAGCAATGCCCTCGCGGGTAAGCCACTTAATGGAAGAGGATTCTTTCTTCTTTCACGCCTGGCCTACAGGCTCGGTAACAACAAGCAAGGTCTCGCTTATCTTCGCGCGGCTTTCCGGTCAGACAGATCACTGGTTGAGGAATTTAAGAAAAGAAATAAACTTGTGTACTACTCAAGGATTTTCCAAAGTCTTTTCGGCGACCTGACGGAAGACAAATGAGTGACCTGAATTTTATTCCCGGTACTATCGTAACGGGATTACTCTCCCATCCGGTGAAACACTCTTTCTCACCTTCTATTCAGAACTCTGCTGCCAGAGTACTCGGACTGAACATGGTGTACCTCGCTTTTGATGTGACCCCGGACTCGCTTGAAGATGCCCTTACCGGTATGAAAGCGATGGGAATAAAAGGGTTTAACCTCTCCCTTCCACATAAAAAAAGCGTTTTGCCGTACCTTGATCACTTCAGTCTCGAAGTAAAATACACAGGTGCCGCAAATACGATCGCGAATTACGATGGTAAACTGACCGGTTATAATACCGATATCAAAGGTTTTACAAAGGCGATAGAACTTTACGATGAATTTTTCACAGGCAAGCCCGCATTTGTTATTGGTGCGGGAGGTGCAGCCGCGGCCGCAATATACTCACTTATTGTTGAATACAAAGTCAAGAAGATATTCATTACGAACCGCACCCTGCGGAACGCTTCATTACTGGTTATGAATTTTCTTGAATACTTCAAGGATGTTAAATTTATAATTTACCCGTTTGACGACTCACACATTGCCACCGCTCTCTCCGGCTCTGGTATAGTGATTAACACCACCTCAATAGGAATGCACCCAAATGTAAACGAAGTGGTTGACCTGCCATTCAGTGCCCTCAACCCGGATTCTTTTGTATTCGATATGGTTTACAATCCGGCTAAAACAAAACTGTTGGAAGAGGCTCAAAAGGCGGGGTGCATGACATCTAACGGTTTGTACATGCTTCTCTACCAGGCGGCAGAATCATTCAAGATTTGGACAGGTATGGAAATGCCTGTGGAAGAAGTTAAAAAACTCCTTCCACAGTTCTGAACAACCTAAGCGAGCTTCTCGAGCCCTCTCTTCAGTCTTTTTATTCCTTCAATAATGTTTTCGTCAGAGCAGGCAAATGACATCCTTACACAGTTGTCATTTCCGAAAGCGTCCCCCGGAACAAGCCCTATGTTTTCTTCCGCCAAGAGATAAGTACACATATCAGCTGATGAATTTATTGCTGTTCCGTTAAAAGATTTTCCGTAAAATTTGGAGACGTCAAAAAAGATATAGAACGCTCCGCCTGGTAATGGGCAGACGATATCTTTAACACTGGCAACCTCATTCATCACCAGGTTACGTCTTTCCTCGAACTTTCGTGCCATCATCTCTATTTCATCCTGTGGGCCCGTAAGAGCTGCCGTGGCGGCCTTTTGAGATACAGAACATGCATTAGATGTGCTATGGCTCTGGAGGTTCGCAGCAAGCTCGATAATAGTTTTCGGACCTGCCGCGTATCCGACTCTCCAACCGGTCATTGAGTAGGCCTTTGAAAGTCCGTTGATCACAACAGTTTTCTCTTTCATTCCCGGGTACTGGGCTATCGAATAATGTTTTACCCCGTCAAAAGTGATCTTTTCGTATATCTCGTCAGATACAGTAATAATATCCTTATCCACCAGAACTCTGGCAAGAGCCTGCACTTCTTCAGGAGTGTAAGTGGCACCTGTCGGATTTGAAGGGGAATTAAAGAGAAACACTTTTGTTTTTGGAGTTATCGCGGCTTCAAGCTGAGCCGGTGTGATCTTGAAATCACTTTCCGGACCCGCGCTTATGATCACAGATTTTGCCTGGCAAAGCTTCACCATTTCGGGATAACTCACCCAATATGGCGCCTGAAAGATCACTTCATCACCTGGGTTACAAACCGACATCAACACATTGTAAAGCGAGTGTTTAGCGCCATTTGAGACGAGTATTTCCTGGGTGGTGTAAGTGAGGCCGTTCTCCTTCTCAAGTTTGCCTGTTATAGCCTTCAACAACTCCGGGGTACCGGTGTTTGCAGTATAATAGGTAAAATTGTTCCTTATAGCTTCAATGGCGGCTTCTTTAACAAATGACGGCGTGGGAAAGTCGGGTTCTCCGGCGCTGAAGCTGAGAACATCCTTTCCTTCGGCCTTTAATTTTTTAACGAGGGCTGTTATCGCCAAAGTGGCACTTCCCTCTACTGATGAAATCAATTTAGACAGATCTGACAAGACAATCTCCCGTATCTACTTAAAAAATTTTCTCTTCAATGCTTCCTGTACTGCTGTGGGAACAAAGTCGGAGACATCTTGCCCGAGTTGGGCAAGATTTCTGATAAGTGATGAATTAACGTATGTATATTTTTCATGCGGCATCAGAAAAACAGTCGATATTTCTTCAGCCAACTTCCGGTTCATTAAAGCAAGCTGAAACTCATATTCAAAGTCGGAAAGAGCCCTTAACCCCCGGATCACTGCCACTGCGCCCTTTGCCCGGGCGTGATCGACAAGCAAACCGGAATAGCTGCTGATCTCGACCCCTTCAATTCCATTAAGGCTTTGCTGAAGCAATTCGATCCTCTCTTCAACGGAGAAAAGCGGAGTCTTGGCAGGGTTGATACCGATGCTCACGAACACCTTGTCGAAGATATCTTTCGACCTCAGCACAAGATCAATATGGCCGTTGGTAACCGGGTCAAATGTTCCGGGGTAAATGGCAATTTTCTTCTTTTTTTCGGTCATTTTGCTTATTTTTACTGAAAGTTTTGTTGATCTCAAATATAATAAATATTTATGTAACTGACTTTCATTTTATTTTCCCAACATACGAGGAGCAACCAAATGATCTATTATTATGTGCAGATTTCGGTAAATACTGCTGTTCAGACCGACTGGATCCAGTGGATGATGGAAACCCATATACCTGATGTGGTGGCGACCGGTCACTTTAAGAACTGCTATTTCCAGCAGGTGATCGATCCCCAGCCGACTTACGAAAAAGTTGAGTTCCTGGTGGTTTATGAGTGTGATTCGGTAGAGACTTTAAGAAAATACCGTGATAATGATGCCCCCGGACTGATGGCGGAGCACGAAAAGAAATTTGGCGGAACATTCGAAGCCAAACGATTCGTCGGCGCGCCGTTGAAGATTCCCGAGGGAAAAGTGAGATTCTAAATTTCACAAGGGGTGATGCCCGTCATCACTCCTTTTTTTATTCCCCCGATGTGAATTATTGCATATCGCGCTGAGATTTTAAATTATATCTTTACTTTTGTTTTAATATCAATCTGGAAGATGATGAAGTATTTTAAGTTTTTGTTTTTAATGATTCTTACGGTTCCGTGCATAGCCCAGCAAGCGGCTGATTATTTTCCCGCCTCCAACGGATTTAAATGGTATTTTAAAACCACTCTGCTTGACTCTCTGAATAATGAGATTGATTCTCTTGCCACTTACTCTGTCGATTCCCTCGCGGGTGATGTCTCATATCTTGGTTATCAGGCGAAATACATCCTTGGAAAGACAGGAACATACGAGACCGTTCCATTTCTCCCCTACACCGACACTTCATACGTCTCATTGTCAGGAACCGAGGGAAGAACATATTTTGGGCTTGGCGCACTCAATTCATTGATCGGTCTGGTTGATACAACAGCCCTCGACAGCAGTTTTTCAGGAATTTTTAACCTTCTGGCATCAGTTCAAGGCTGGTACTCAACCTACCGTCTGGCGAACTCATTAAATTCTAACTATACTCTTTTTACCAAGGATACCACTATCACTGTTGATTCAACCACACTCCCACTCCGTTTTCAAGTGAGGGCTAAGCGAGTGGCTGATGGAATACTCTCAACCGATCTTGGTGCTTATAATTGCAAGAAATTCGTTCTGTCTTATTCAGTAAGTTATATTCTGATACCGATCTTGCCGATCACTCTGATCTCTATTCCTGACACACATTACATTGCTCAGGGGAACTGGCTTCTTAAGCAAATCGCCCCGTCGACCTCTCTCGATCTCTCGATCGTTCAATTAGGGTCATTCACATTCCCGGGAAGGGTGGAAGTTGTGATACCACCAATAATACCCTCTTCTGTAGAAAAAGAATATCCCGGTGTACCGGATGGACTCAATCTGGCACAGAACTATCCAAATCCGTTCAATCCTACAACTGTGATCGAATACTCAATTCCAAAGGATACTGGGGTAAAACTTACGGTATATGATAACCTTGGAAGGGTTGTGGAAAAACTTTTTGATGGCTTTAGGGCTGCCGGTACCTATCGCAATAATTTTAATGCGGAAGGGCTTGCAGGAGGAGTTTATTTTTACAGACTCGAGGCGGGCGATCTTTCAAAAACGGGAAGAATGATCCTGCTTAAATAAAACTCCGTAAATAATCGATATTGAAAGAGGATTGGAAAAGTCTCCAATCCTCTTTTCATTTTAAACCGGCTATACCACTCCAAAATACTGCTGCAATTGTTTCTTTGTTGCCAGCAGATCCTGCGACAATACCTTAACCGCCCCTATGACGGGCATGAAGTTGGTATCACCGTTCCACCTGGGGACGATGTGAAAATGAATATGATCCGCGATCCCGGCTCCGGCAACCTTGCCGAGGTTTGCACCAATATTGAATCCCTCCGGATTACTGATCGCTTTAAGTGCTTCCACAAGTTTCTGAATTGTTGTCATGGCTTCTGTCATCTCTTCCACTGTCAGTTCAGAGATATCAGATACATGTCTGTAGGGCACCACCATCAGATGACCATTGTTGTAAGGGTAAAGATTCAAAACCGTGAATGTCTTCTCCCCTCTGAAAACCAGCAACGACTGATCATCATTTAGATCTTCATTCTGCGCTCCGCAAAAAATGCACCCCTTTGAGTCACTTTTCTTCTCCTTGAACGATTCAATATATTGCGATCGCCACGGCGACCATAATTTATCCATTTCACTTCCTGTAGTTTTTAATCGATACTTCAAAAATAGCTAATATTAATAAAAAAAGGCTGCCCTTTTGAAGCAGCCTTTTGATAAAACGATCCGAAATTGGATTTAATCTTCTTCCTGTCTCGACTTGTTGTATTCTTCGATGATCTTAACTTCCTGTTCTTTCGGCACTTCTTCATAGTGAGAAAATTTCTCTTTATGGGTACCGCGACCGGCAGTAATTCCGCGAAGGTCAACCGAATATTTATACATGGATGACAGAGGTACATTGGCTTTCAGTATCTGGAAGTGACCATCTGATTCCATGCCAAGTATCCTGCCGCGTCTTGAAGTGAAGTCGCTCATTACGTCGCCCATGTTATCTTCAGGTACCTTTACGGTTACTTCGTAGATTGGTTCGAGAAGTACGGGTTTCGATTCAGCAAATGCCTTCTTGAAGCACTGGGATGAAGCAAGTTTGAACGACATTTCATCCGAGTCGACATCATGGAACTTACCGTCAAAAAGGGTTACTTTAACGTCGACAACATTGTAGCCGGCGATAACACCTTTTTCCATCTGCTCAACTATACCTTTCTCAACGGCAGGGATGAATCTTCCGGGAACCACACCACCAACGATCGCGTTAACGAACTCGAAGCCGGAGCCTCTCTCACTCGGTTCCATCTTGAAGAAAACATGCGCGAACTGACCACGACCACCTGACTGTTTTTTGTGCCGGTAGTCAACGCTGTCAACTCTTCCTTTAATGGTTTCCCTGTATGGGATCCTCGGCTGAACGAGATCAACGTCAACATTATAGCGTTCTTTGAGTCTTTTAACCGCAAGCGTAAGCTGGGTTTGGCCCTGGCCCGTGATAATTGTCTGTCCGATCTCAGGATCGAACCTTACATTGAATGAAGGATCTTCTTCATGTAGAGCATGGAGACACGCGGCGATCTTGTCTTCATCACCTTTGGCTTTTGGAATGATCGCGCCTCTGATCGAAGGTTCAGGGAAATCGATAGGAGCTATCCGCGCGGAGAAATTCTTTGAGCTTAATGTATTGTTCGTGTGAGAATCTTTAAGTTTAACAACAGCAGCAATATCACCGCAAACAACAGTCGGCATTTCCTTGCGATTGTGACCGTTGAGCATGAAAAACTGATTCATTCTCTCACCTTTACCACTCACCTGATTTACCAGGTCCATACCGGGTTTCAGCGTGCCTGAATAAACCCTGAAAAGTGAAAGTTCACCCACGTGCTGTTCAGCTATGATCTTGAAAATAAAGAGTACGGGTTCGCCATCTTTATCGGCTACAACTTCAATCTCTTTGCCGTCTCCCATAATTCCTTTTGCCGCCGGCATCTCATTTGGTGACGGGAAGTATTCCACAGCAAAATCGAGGAAATTGTTTATTCCAACCCCTTTTGCTGCTGACATGGCGAAAACAGGGATAAGATCACCGTTCGCGATCGCCATTTTTAATCCTTTGTGAACATCATCCATATTGAGATCCCCGGTCTCAAAATAGTGGTTCATGATCTCTTCATCTTCTTCGGATATCTTTTCGATCAATTGTGTGTGATAATCCTCGGCTTTCGCTTTCAGATCCGCGGGAATTTCCATCTCGGTAACCTGTTTCGAGCCGGGCGCGCCGTATTTGTAGGCTTTCATTTTAAGTACATCGATAACAGTATCGAATTGCAGCCCTTCTTTTGCCGGGAATGTAACCACAACCACACCGTGTGAAAGGCGCTCATGTGCCTGAGCCACCACTCTCTCGAAGTCGGATCTTTCATGATCAATTTTATTGATCACAACAGCAGCCGGCTTTTTGTCGGCTCTCATATAGTCCCAGGAATGTTCGGTACCAACTTCGATACCTTCAACTGCTTTAACGAAGATAACACCCGTATCGACAATTTTAGCCGCCGCAAGCACTTCACCTTCAAAATCAGATGTTCCAGGAGCATCTATCAGGTTAAGTTTGGTATCTTTCCATTCGAGGTGGCATGCGGAGAGAGAGATTGAGATCTTTCTTTCGATCTCGTTTGCAGTATAATCGGAAATTGTGTTTCCCTCTTCGATTTTGCCGATACGGGTGGTTTCACCACCGGTGTACAATGCCAGCTCGTTGAATGTCGTCTTTCCGGCGCTGGCGTGACCAAAAAGACCAATATTCCGGAGGGCTTCCGGAGTATAATCTTTCACAGGTGATCTCCTTTATTTTTTAGAGTAAAAGGCCCTGAAAAGGGCGGCGATACCGCCCTTCAGAGCTGTTAAATTTGAAAGTAACTTTTCAACGGGTGATTCAAAACTTTCCTTGACCTTCTCTTCAAAA
Source organism: Bacteroidota bacterium (assembly GCA_023433685.1). GTDB lineage: Bacteria > Bacteroidota > Ignavibacteria > Ignavibacteriales > Ignavibacteriaceae > UTCHB3. Next base: position 2,526 of record JAEYUD010000216.1, on the reverse strand, counting down.
CCAAACAAACTTTCAAGCCTCATCTTAACCTGATCAATTATCCAGCCTGACTTCTCAAGCTGTTCCTGAATCTCGTCAGATGTATGATTCAATGATGTCGACAACGACTGCATTGAATCGATCAACGGCTCAAACCTGTCGGTTAGTTGCCCCACATCCTTCTGCATCTGCTGAACACTTTCGGTCAGTTTTTTCAGATAGAAAATAAGGGCAATACAGAGTGCCGAGGCACTTACATAGAGGATGACAAGAAAAATATCCGTGAACATAAGTTACTCTTTCAATTGGTAGTTACGCGTTTTCGGTTTCCTGCTCTGTCGCCGGTTTTTCCTTTACGCTTTTCATTAATTTTTCGGCATCAGCCTTGATCTCTTCAGCTTTTTTCTTGGCGTCGTCGATCATCTGCTGCCCTTTCTTCTTGCCTTCATTCAGCACTTCCTGTGCTTTTTCCTTCGCTTTGCTAAGCTGACTCTCAGCTTCTTTTTTGTATTCGTCCGCCTTGTCTTGTATATCTTTGCGGAGTTCCTTGCCGCTCTTTGGCGCAAAGAGCAGAGCCAGAGAGGCGCCCACCAATCCTCCTGCCAGCAGGCCTATTAGTAATCCTTTGCTAAGATCTCTGTCGCTCGACATAGCTACCTCCAATTTTGTTAATGGGTTTACAACAAATTTATATCTGCACTATAATATACTTCCATTTTGAAATAAAATCAAAGGCTATCAGTGATCTTACTTTAAAATAAAAATATATAATACTGTCTAAAATAATAGTTCATGAGTTCACATCAAATAAAAAAAGGAGGCTATTGCCTCCTTTCTTAAAAAAAATGTGAGAACGGCATAAATTAAGCCACTCTCGCTACTAACCAATAGCTGATCGCTAATAGCTGTTACATGTTTTTAACTATCTCTTTCGCGAATTCGCTTGTCTTCACTTCCTTCGCCCCATCCATAAGTCTTGCAAAATCGTAGGTAACAACCTTGCTTGAGATGGTTTTCTGAAGTGCTGACTCTATCATGCGGGCAACTTCTGTCCAGCCGATATAGTCGAACATCATCACTCCGGAGAGGATAACCGATCCGGGGTTGATCTTGTCGAGATTGGCGTACTTGGGTGCTGTACCGTGTGTGGCTTCGAACAAACCGATCTCGTAGCTTAGGTTGGCTCCGGGCGCGATACCAAGACCACCAACTTGCGCGGCAGCCGCGTCAGAAAGGTAGTCACCGTTAAGGTTCGGGGTGGCAACAACATCATATTCATCGGGTCTGAGAAGTATCTGCTGGAACATGCTGTCGGCAATTCTGTCTTTAATAATTATCTTGCCTTCAGGCACTTTACCACCGTGGTTTGCCCATACTTCATCTTCAGAAATGGTGACGTTGCCGAATTCTTCCTTCGCCAGTTCGTATCCCCACTCTTTGAATGAACCCTCTGTAAACTTCATGATGTTGCCTTTGTGTACCAGGGTTACGCTTTTACGGTTGTGAGCAACTGCATATTCAATGGCTTTTTTTACCAACCGCTTCGCGCCAAAAGCCGACATCGGTTTGATCCCGATACCGGAGGCTTCGCGGATGTTCTTGCCGAACTTGCCGTTTATCAGTTCGATTATCTCATTGGCTTCAGCAGAACCGGCTTTGAATTCAACACCGGCATACACATCTTCCGTGTTCTCTCTGAACAGAACGATATCAAGTTTCTCCGGCGATTTAACAGGACTTGGTGTGCCGGTATAGTATTTAACCGGACGGACGCACGCGAAAAGATCGAGTCGCTGACGAAGTGTCACGTTAAGACTTCTGATGCCACCGCCAACCGGTGTCGTCAATGGTCCTTTGATCGCGACAAGGTATTCTTCGATCGCCTGAAGTGTCTCTTCAGGTAACCACTCGTTCTCTCCATAAACTTCGAGTGATTTCTCACCGGCGTATATTTCTGCCCAGGCTACTCTCTTTTTTCCGCCATAGGCGTTCTCAACAGCTGCATCAAATACGTGCTGTGAAGCTTTCCAGATATCGGAACCAGTGCCGTCACCTTCTATAAAGAGAAGAACCGGCTGATCAGGGACAACGAGTTTCCCCTCTTTCACCGTTATTTTTTCACCGAAAGCGGGAACCTTCACAAGTTTGTAGTCTCCCATTAGTTGACCTCCTTTTCATTAAGTTTGTTTAAATCTACAATTCCGGAGCGCCTCTGAAAAAGCGCGAAAGCCACAAGCCCCACCAGTACGGCAAACCAAAGTGTTGCCACACGAATGAGAATTGTGGATGATACTGCTACTGCCTCAGACTGCCCCAGTGATCTGATAAAAAGGGTAAAAAGAGCATCGGCGGCACCAAGTCCTCCCGGCAAAAACGACAGGGCACCGGCAACAGTGGCAAATGAGTAATAAAACGAGCTTCTGAAGAGTGATATGTCAACAGAAAAATCATTCAAGATCAAAAAATACGCATAACACTCGAAAAACCACGAGACAAGACTGAGAATCGTCATGAAAAAGATTGGTTTCGGTTTCAGGAGCGTATAAG
>JAEYUD010000202.1 GCA_023433685.1 Bacteroidota bacterium | reverse complement strand
GGTTACAAGGCTCCTTCAAGAAACGACGGAGGATCAAGCGGTTCATACCGTTCACCTTCTTCTTCATCCGGCAGGAGCAGCGGAAGCTCGTCACCTTCACGTTCGTCAGGTTCGAGTTCAGGTTCAGGAAGCAGCAGACGTTCAGGTTCCAGATAAGGATGTGTGAGATGAAAAATATGAAATTTTATTTGGCTGCCATATTGGCACTCTTGTGGTTCCCGGGTTGCTACACAATAGTTGACATGGGACAACCACTAAGTGATTCGCAGATCGATGAAATAGAATCAGACTATCAAGAGGAAGATGAAGTATATTCATTTTATTCCGAAAGGTTTTACGGTGGTTATTCCGGATATCATGCCTTGCCGTGGTGGTACGATGTGACCCCGGTGACTGTCAGTGCCGGTGGATCAGGAAGTGGAAACGATAATGATCAGGTGGTTACCCGTAAAAGGGAGAAGGACATTCAAAACCTCAGAAACCGTGATGGTGGAAGGGGTGGCTACGAAGGTTCATCAGGCTCCACTTCAACAAGGGGAAGTTCTGGCAGTTCATCCGGTGCTTCATCAACTTCTACCCCGGCCACCAAACCAGCTTCGAATGACAGCGGAAGCCGCAGCAGTGGTTCAGAAGACAATAAAAGCAATTCAGGAAGAGGAAGCACGGGAGGTGGAAGAAAATGAAGCGGTTATTTTTGATCTTTGCGGTAATAGCCGGTATAACTTCAGCTCAAACAGTGGGTGACGCGGTCAGACTTGCCGTTCCGGGGTTCGGTTCCGGGGCAAGAGCTGTCGGTCTGGGAAATGCTTTCGTTGCCATGAGTGACGATGGACTTGGTATGGCTTACAACCCCGCTGGTATAGCACTTGTAAGACGATTCGAACTTGGCGGCGGATTCAAATACGGTGTGAACAGTAATAACACTACTTTTCTGGGCAATCAGATCAATTCTGAAAGTTCAAGAGCTGATCTTGACAATTTTACACTGATCTTCCCGATACCAACTCTGCGGGGAAGTCTTGTTATCGGTACATCGTACAATTCGACGATGGATTTTACCGGAAAATTCGATTTTAATGGCTTTAATTCCGGCAACTCGTCGATGATCCAAGATCTGAACGGTTATTCAGAGATACCATACGAGCTGTATCTGACTGACGACACATATCATACCAGGATCAACGGGAAGCTGAATCAGTCCGGTTCGAGAACACAGACAGGTTCAGCAGGGGTGTGGAATTTTTCAGCGGCGTATGAAGCCTACAAAAACTTTTTCCTCGGTGCAACGATCTCAATTGGCGGCGGAACTTATCAGAATAACTTCAACATCAGCGAAGAAGACGTTAACAAAATTTATAACGGAACGGAGCTCGCGCCTGGATATTCTTTCTCTTCAACTTTCAAGCGGTTTAACTACAAGACGGTTCTCGATTGGGATATTAGATATTATGAAATAAAACTTGGGTTGCTCTATCAGGTGCAAAACATAGCGAGAGTGGGTATGACAGTTGAATTCCCCAAGTCGTATACCATCAAAGAGCAGTATCAGGTTGAGGCTTCTTCAATTTGGGGAACCGGCAGGGTGGTTGATATAGATCCTGCTGACTTCAAGAGCGATGTTGAATACGAAATACACACACCATTCAAGTTTACAGGTGGTCTTTCCTTCAATGTTAGAGGATTGATACTCTCCGCGCAGGGAACTTTCATCGACTATACAAACTCAAGCTTTAAAGATATCTCCGGACTGGGAAGTGTCTTCACAAGTGATCTGAATCGTGATGTGAATAACTCGCTCCGTTCGGTGCTCAACTACAATGTCGGGGCGGAGTATACATTTCCGTTTATCGATATGCGGCTTAGAGCCGGATATTTTATCCAAAAGTCACCCTACAAAGATGATCCATCGGAATATGACAGGAAATTTGTTACCTTCGGAGTTGGATACCTTCTCGATGGTGAACTTTCATTCGATGTGGCCTTCATCCATGGTTGGTGGAAAGATTTTGGAGACAATTACGGTTTCAATCAGTCGAGGACACTTCAGGATATAACATACAACAGTGCCTTGTTTGGCATTTCATTCCGGTTCTGACAGGGTACTGATATCACCGGATTGCTCATCAGGATTGAAGGTCAGAGTCACTGGGTTCTTCTTGAAGAAGAAGACAAACTGATCAGATGTGTGCTTAGGGGAAAGTTCAAGCATGACCTGAGGATCAAAAGGGGCAAAATGCTGAATACTGACGTGGCAGTGGTGGGGGATTACGTTGATTTCGACAAGATCGACGGAGGTGAAGGAGTGATCCATAATGTTCACACCCGTAACAACTTCATCTCGCGGAAAGCTCCCAAGATCAAAGGCGCCTCTCTAAGAGGGGAACGCCTTGAGCAGGTTATTGCGGCCAACATCGACAGGCTGTTTATTGTAGGCTCATTCGGAACTCCACCGTTCAACAATCGCGTGATCGACCGGTTTATTGTGATTGCTGAGAGTTCAAACATCAGGCCTGTTCTGGTGTTCAATAAAATGGACCTTGCTGAAATTCCTGAAGAGGCAGAGTTCTGGACTGAACTTTACAGTGGCCTCGGCTACAAGGTTTTTCAGGTTTCGGCAACTACCGGTGCCGGGATCAGCGAACTTAGAGATGAGGTAATGGGGAAAATATCGATGTTCTGGGGGCACTCGGGAGTGGGGAAGTCATCAATTCTTAATTCCCTCTTTCCTGATCTTAAGCTTGCCACCGGGGAGGTCAGCCTCTACTCGCAAAAAGGGAAGCACACAACAGTGATTGTTAACATGAACAGGATCGACCGCTCAACCTATCTGATCGATACACCGGGCATCAGGGAGATCGCCCCGTTCGGGTTAAAGAAAGAGGATCTGGCACATTACTTCCCAGAGCTTGCTGATTATCTGCAGGACTGCAAGTACAAGCCATGCACGCATCATCATGAACCCGGGTGCGCTGTGATAACTGCTGTTGAGAATGAGGAAATTTCGGTTGAGAGGTACGAGAGTTACCTCAGGTTGCTGGAGAATATCGAAGAAGACATGATTTATTGATGACATCTGTCACAATTACACATTTTTTTTCGTTTTATCCTTTGATTTATCTTCCAAACAGGTTATATTTCGGACATGAAAGTTAAAGTAGTTTTTCTAACGCTCATAATTGCCGCCGGATCTTTGATCGCGGGGGCGTTTCTTGACTTTTTCTATGCTAAAAGCGAAGACGGAAAGGTTAAGATCGAGTGGAAAACCACTTCCGAGAGCAATCTTAAAGAATTTGTTATCGAGCGCAGAACTCACAATACTTCATACACAGAGGTCTCCCGTATCTCTCCCAAAGGCAACAATTCATATTATGTTTTCTATGATGAAGGTGCCTACAAAACAACTGATGTCATTTACGTTTATCGCCTAAAAATAAACGAGAGAGACAATTCATCTTCTTACTCCCGGGAAGTTTCGGTAAGTCATTCAGTTTCGGGCTTCAAGAAAACCTGGGGCAGCATAAAGGCTATGTTCCGCTAATATTAGTGTCTTCTACCATTCTCTTCCAAAACTCAAAAGTTTTCCTCCTTCTAACAATATTTTTATTCTCGTTTTCTTCTTGCGCTTCCGCCGTCAGGAATCCTGAAAAAAATGAGCGTTCAACCACTTTAAACGAACCTTCACGCCTCAGACAGAATATCCGTGTTCTTATAGATGAAGAGGTAAAGCCTTTCCGGTATAAGATCGAAATTGGTTCTCTCATCAGCGAAGGAGATCAGAACTCAATCCGATTAAATGCAGATGAAGAAATATCTCTATCAGCGTCAAAAGGTGTTGTGACCATCTCTACATCGAAGGGTACATACAGCTCAGCAACCCTGAAACTCAAACCGGCCGGTAAAGAGGAATTTCTGAATTTCAGAAAAAAAGCTTACCGGGGTGAACTTTGGTTTGTGGCTCAAAATTCGAAAATACTCGTCGTTAACTATCTCGATATTGAAGATTATCTTCTTGGTGTGGTACCCCTGGAAATAGGGTTGAAAGACAATTATTTCTACGAAGCTCTTAAATGTGCAGCAGTTACCGCGCGTACTTTCGCGATTAACAGGCTCTCTGAAAACAGGGCCCTTTACGACGTAACGGACGGTGTTAAAGATCAGGCCTATGGAGGCATGGACGTTGAAACAGGAATTGACAGCAGGTCTGTTGTAGAGACCCAGGGCCTCATTTTGACATACAAGGGGAAACCCGCGCTCGTTTTTTATTCTGCCAATTGTGGTGGCTACACGGAAGATATAGCGAATGTCTTTGGGCCTGTCGACGTTCCATATCTTAAAGGTGTACAGGATGGCGATCCGCCAAATTGCAAGAAGTCACCCTCATTTAAATGGTCTGAATCTTATACCGCGTTTGAAATAGTGCGGTATTTGTTCGACGCAAGACTAATCAGATCGACTAATTATGTGCTTGATGGACTCGAGATCAAAGAAAGATACCGCTCCGGCAGGGCGAAGGAGCTGATCATCTTTTTAGCCGGTGAAAAACCCGTATCGATTGCCGGCAGCAAGATAAGAGATGTGATTAAAAGTAAAAAAGACAACTCAATATTGAGAAGCTCCAATTTCGAAATAGAACTCATCAGAAAAAACGGGGTTTTAAGTAAGATCAATCTTTCAGGATTTGGGAACGGTCACGGTGTGGGGATGTGCCAGTGGGGTGCACTAAATTTAAGTCGTGGTGGGACACCATATCAGGAGATACTTGAACACTTTTTCCCGGGAACCCAACTCACACAGGCTTATGATAATTGATGTGAAAGTAACGCTCGCTTCGCGATCTCCAAGGCGACACTTCCTGCTTGGACAGATCGTTAGAGAACTTGAGACAATATCACTCGATACCGATGAGTCGTTCGATGATAACTTGCCGGCAGAGGAAGTGGCACCACTTCTGGCGAGGCGGAAAATGGATGATGCACTGTCACGTGGTCTCGAAGGGATCATCGTTACTGCCGATACTATAGTTGTTCTCGGCGGTCACATTCTAAACAAACCCGCGGATGAAGCAGAAGCCAGAAAGATGCTTGGAATGCTTAGTGGCAATGAGCACACGGTGGTTACGGGTTTTTCAATTGTGAACACGGAGACCGGAAGAAGAATCGATTCCTCTGCTAAAACCCTGGTGCGTTTTACTCATCTGAACAAGGATGAGATAGATGGCTATATAGCCACGGGTAGCCCTTATGATAAAGCCGGCGGTTATGGTGTTCAAGACGGTTACGGTTCAATATTTATGGAGAGCATAACGGGTTGTTACTACAATGTTATGGGCTTACCGACAAATGCTGTTTATAAAGCGTTAAAGAAGGTATTAAGTTGAAAAATTATAAACAGAAGATAATCTGGTCGATTGTCGCCTCTGTTGTTATTTATCTTGGTTTCTCTATTTACGCTGATCTCGACAAGGTCGCGCACGCGCTCGCGGGGTTCAGTTTTTGGCTCATCCCGGTTATTCTCCTTCTCGTCTTCTCCAATTATGTTTTTCGATTTCTGAAGTGGCACTACTATCTTGGGTTGATCAATGTAAAGATCAGCGCGGGAGAGTCTTTCCTTGTATTTTTAAGTGGATTTGTCCTAAGTGTCACACCCGGTAAAATGGGGGAGGTGCTTAAGTCGTTTCTGCTGAAAGAAAGATTCGGGGTTCCGGTTGCCCGGACGGCACCTGTTGTGTTTGCCGAAAGAGTGACCGACATGACCGCGTTGATGCTAATAGCTCTTGCGGGAGCGTACAGTTTCAATTACGGCAGGGTATTCGCGGTAGGGGCGATCGTGGGATTCATGGTGATGATCTTCGTTATCTCTCATAGGGGAATTGCACTTAAATTGATCGGATTGATCTCCGGGATCAGCTTCCTGAAGAAGTCGATTCCGCACATTATAGAAC
>JAEYUD010000142.1 GCA_023433685.1 Bacteroidota bacterium | reverse complement strand
TCATTTCCAAATGTATCCATAGCACCTTAACAACTGGCCGATTAACTTGCTTCTGTAAATAAACAGAGGTATGAAATGGCTAAGTCGTTATTGGAAGAAATCTTCTATCAGATTACAGGCAAGAAGTCTGTCCGCCCCAGCAAAGATGCTCAGCGTATGATTTATCGGATGAGGCAGAACGCCTTTGAGGTTAAAAAGCAGGCCGAGTTAATGAAGCATAAGGCGAAAAGTAAAGGATGGATTTGAGTGCGGCGCAAGCATAATGTGCCTGCCAATATACTCGGGGGGGGGCATTACGCCCCCCCAGGTTAAAGGCATTACGCCTTCCTGGTAGCTTTGGCTTTAAGGGTAGCCAACAAAATATCCTTGTCAAAGAATATCGCTCCTGCGAGCTTAAAATACCCAGGCAATTTTGCTTGGTTAAGATAGACCCACTTCTCACTCTTATTGAGATAAGAAGCGACTTCCTTGACGGTAAGATAAGGGGAGTTCATAGATACCTCGTTTCCCTATCCACCATTTTATTATGCTCTCGCCCTACACCCAATAGCATTACCAGATTTTACCAACAGCAATTTAACAACCGAAAGGAAATAAACAATGGCTACTTATTACCGCAAGCTCAGTAAAGGAGTCCGCTGGTTTTATAAGTTCGATTTGAACGGCAAAACATATCGCAGCGGATGCGTCTATTTAAGTAAGAAGGAAGCCTCTCAGGCTGAGAGAGATAGATACAACCAGCTTGACGATGAGCGCAGACTTGGTAGGCAACATAAGCCTCTTCCGTTGTCTGTGGCTATCGCTGACCGGCTTAAGTTTCTTCAGGTTAAATACAGCAAGAAGAACCACCTAGATAACGCCTACTACCTGAAGTTGTTTAGCGACTTCATAGGCGACCCAGAAGTTCGTGATGTAACCAGAAAGAACATTGAGGACTTCTTAATTGACTACTCAGCTCTGCTATCTTCTAGGCAGCTGGACAACTACCAAGTTAACGCCGCTTTGAAGTGTATCAAAGCTCTATTCAATCACGCTATCACAAGGCACGATTTAGTCATTAAAAACCCCTGTCAGCAGATAAAGAAGTTTCCCATAATGAGGCATCTAAAATACATCCCATCAGATGAGGAAATTAACTTCGTAAGGTCGAAACTTACACGCAGACAGCTTCTCTTATTCGACTTTGTCTTGGCTACCGGTTGCCGGATTAACGAGGCTCTAAATCTGGACTTCTCCGACATAAATGACGAGTATGTTATTCTCTACACCCGGAAGTCCCGAAATAGCGACAAAATACCCCGTAAAGTCCCCTTCCCCGCCTGTTTAAAGGGCTTAGAAGGGAAGGGAAGGGTATTCCCCGACTGGAACGATACCCCTAAGTTCATAGATAAAACGCTACGAGCTAACGGGCAAAAGGTATGGAGCTGGCACTCTTTAAGGCATAGATACGCAAGCCTGCTTTCTAAGAAAGGAACACCGCTTTTTGAGGTGATGAGCCTGCTCGGACACAGCCAGATTGCGACTACTCAACGCTATCTCCAAATGCTTCCGTAATCGTCACCAAATCGTCCCCAGCTTAATCGGCTGTCTAAAATAAAAAAAACCCTATCTCTTTACGAAATAGGGTTTTATATTAAGTGGGCGCTCAGGGATTCGAACCCCGGACCCTCTGCTTGTAAGGCAGATGCTCTGAACCGACTGAGCTAAACGCCCCCTTTTCAAAAATTTTAGACTGTAAATTTACGGCTTTTTCTGATTATAAACAAGTGTCCATGTAAAAAAAACGCAAATTTTTAACAACCCTTGAGCGGGCAACGGGATTCGAACCCGCGACATTCAGCTTGGGAAGCTGACACTCTACCAACTGAGTTATGCCCGCTTATGATCCGAAAATTACGAAATTTCCGGCAATCTTAAAAGAGAATCTTTTATTCCTTTCAGTCTCAGAGCATCGTGAAGGCGGTGCGGATTATCGCCTCCTGCTGCTTGGCAGCAAGTTTCGCTGATCCTACCGCGGGGCTGGCGCTTTCCGCTCTGCCGACGTACTGAACGCGCATCTTCTTCTCGAGCACTTCATCGATCCTTGGTTTCAGGAAGTTCCATCCGCCCATATTGCGGGGTTCTTCCTGCACCCAAAGCACTTCATCAAGTGCCGGGTAGCGCGAAAGTATCTCTTTGAGCATCGCCCCTTCAAAAGGATAAAGCTGCTCGACCCGGATGATCGCCACATCGGTGAAACCATTGTCGCGTCTGAACTTATCGAGTTCGTAGTAGATCTTTCCACTGGTCAGAATAACTTTCTTGACCCCCTTTTTATCGAGTCCGGAAGTGTCGTCGAGGAACTCTTTGAATGTTCCTTCGAGGAAGTGCTGCTTGGGCGATCTCGCTTCGGGGAGCCTCAAAAGACTCTTCGGCGACATGATCACGAGCGGTCTCTGCTCATCCTTCATTGCCTGACGGCGGAGGAGGTGGAAGTAGTTCGCCGGATCAGAAAGGTGGCAAACCTCCATGTTCTCCTGCGCGCAAAGGATAAGGAAGCGCTCAAGCCTCGCGCTTGAGTGCTCGGGCCCCTGCCCTTCGAAACCGTGGGGCAGAAGAAGCACAAGATTATTGGGGGTGTCCCACTTCTCTTTTGAAGCTACAATAAAATTATCAATTATGATCTGCGCGCCGTTGGCGAAATCGCCAAACTGCGCCTCCCATATCACGAGAGTCTCCGGGTCAGCCGTGGTGTATCCGTACTCAAAACCCATAACAGCCGATTCAGAGAGGTTACTGTCGAGTATCTCGGCGCGTGCCTGCCCGGGGAACATGTGGTTAACCGGGAAGTACTCATGACCCGTCACCACATCGGTGAATGCCATGTGACGCTGGGTGAAAGTTCCACGAACACAGTCCTGACCGCTGAGGCGAACCGGTGTCCCCTCTTTCACGAGTGAAGCGAAAGCCGCGAACTCGGCGGTTGCCCAGTCGGCAAGCCCTTCACGAGAAGCGGCGAAATCCTTCCTTTTATCGAGGAATTTCACAAGTTTGGGGTGAAGGTTAAATCCTTCAGGGAGCGAGCTGCCTTTAACCAGCAATTCGTTAAGTTCGGCTTCCGGCAGTGAAGTATCGTGGCTTTTCCTTTTGCTTGCCCGCTCCTGATTTATCAGTGCAGCCGGAATATCCCCCTTGAAGAGGTTCTTTTTCTGCGTCACTATCTGGAGCGCGTCGTCAAGTTTCTTGTTGTATGCGGCTTCCAGTGCCTTAAGTTCATCGGCAGTGATCACGCCTTCTGCAACAAGCCTCTTTCCGTATTGCTTTGTCACGGATGAATGCTGCTTGATCTTCGCGTAAAGAATTGGCTGCGTGTAGCCGGGGTCGTCGCCCTCATTGTGGCCATGACGGCGGTAACCGACTATATCAATCACCACATCTTTGTTGAATTTCTGTCTGTAGTCGAACGCGATTTTTATAGTATGAAGCACTGCCTCGGGATCATCGCCGTTCACGTGGAAAACCGGAGCCTGAACAATCTTGGCGACGTCAGTCGCGTAAACGGATGAGCGAGCCTCTTCGGGGGTGGTTGTGAAGCCGATCTGATTGTTGGTAACAATGTGGATCGTTCCGCCTGTTTTATATCCGGCAAGCTGCGAGAGGTTGATGGTTTCGGCTACAACTCCCTGACCCGCGAATGCAGAGTCGCCATGCAGAAGCACGGGCATTATCCGTTTTCTCTCGGTGTCACCTGTTCTGGTCTGCTTGGCGCGTACAATACCCTCGACCACAGGATTAACCCACTCGAGGTGGCTGGGGTTCGAAGCGATCGAGACGCCGATCTCTTTTCTGAAACGTGTTTTCACCTTGTTGAACGCGCCAAGGTGGTACTTTACGTCACCTGAACCGGCGGTTGAATCGGGATCGATAATATCCTCAAACTCTGAGAGTATTGAATCATAAGATTTGCCCACAATATTGGTCAGCACGTTTAGTCTGCCGCGGTGCGCCATGCCAAGAACGATCTCGCGGACGTTATTGTCGGCAGCGATCGTAAGAAGGTGGTCGAGCGCGGGGATTGTTGACTCAAGCCCTTCGAGCGAGAATCTCTTGTGTCCGATAAACTTGGTATGAATGAAGTGCTCGAAGTTTTCAGCTTCAATCAACTTCTGCATTATCTGTTTTTTGGTTGCCGCGTCCAGGTTCGGCTTGTTCTCAACGGGTTCCATCCTCGCCTGCAGCCAGGCTTTTTCATCGCTCGACTGAATGTGCATATACTCAACCCCGATATTTTCGCAGTAGGTTTTATGCAGTTTATCGAGAATTTTCCGAAGTGTCGCCGTCTTGTACCCGCCGAAATCGTGGGTAAGGAACTGGCGGTCGAGATCCCACACAGTTAACTGATAGAACTGGGGATCAAGCTCCGGGTGGTAGTTGGTGTTCTTGCCAAGGGGGTCGGTAGTGGCGATCAGGTGCCCGCGGACGCGGAACATGTTGATCATCTGACGCACTCTTCCCTGTTTGGCAATCTCGTCGTTACCAACGGTCGACTGGTTAAAGCTTGGCACGGTGTCGCTCTGCCACTTGTGCGGTATCTGCGGAACGCCGAGGCTATCGAAGAGATTTTCATAGAAATCATCTTCACCCATCAGCATTTCGCTGATCTTGCGGAGGAACATGCCCGACTCGGCACCCTGTATTATCCTGTGGTCGTAAGTGCTGGTTATCTGCATAACCTTGCTCACGCCGAGGTTTGAGATGGCTTCGGCAGACATGGCGACGAATTCAGCAGGATACTGTATCGCTCCGGTGGCAATAATCGTACCCTGACCCATCATCAGGCGGGGTACAGAGGCAATTGTGCCAAGCGTTCCGGGGTTGGTAAGCGAAATGGTGGTTCCCATAAATTCGGAGGGATCGATCTGACCGAGTCTGCTCCGTTTCACGAGGTCTTCGTAGGTTTCGAAGAACTTTTTAAAATCCATTGTATCAGCGACTTTAATATTCGGAACCATAAGGTTTCTTGAGCCGTCTTTTCTTTCAACGTCGATCGCGAGTCCGAGGTTGATATGCTCGCGTGTGATAAGAACGGGCTTGCCATCCCTCTCGGTATAAGCGTTGTTCATCGAGGGGAATGCCTTGGCAGCCTGAACCACCGCCCAGCCAATTATGTGTGTGAAGCTGATCTTCCCGGCTTTTCTTTTGCCGAGGTGTGAGTTGATCAGAATGCGGTTCTCTTCAAGAATTTTTACCGCGATTGTCCTAAAGGAAGTGGCGGTAGGTATGGTGAGTGAGCTCTCCATGTTCTGGATGATCTTCGCCGCGCCTCCGGCAAGGGCTTTGGTTGTGTCGCCCGCCAGGGGTTGGGGCATCGGTAACGAACGGGCTGCCTGAGCGGGTGCCGCGGCACCACTTCCGTTTTGAGGAGCCTGATCGATCTGCCCGGAGGTTATCTCACCATTAAAATATTTCTTCCACTGGTCGGGCACTCCACCCGGATTCTCTTTATATTCTTCGTATAGATATTCAACAAACCAGCTGTTTGACCCAAATTCTTCAACAAATTGTTGTTTATCTTTGGGTGAACCGTTTTCACTCATGATGATTGCAATACTCTTATTATTTTTGGAATGATCTTTCGCGTATCCTTGCTCTTAATTGTGTTTGCCCTCTCAATTAAGAAGCAGAATTTAAACTTTAAATTTAACTAAAACAACGGAACTAACGAAATGGCAGAAAACCCGAACGAACTTGTCGCCTCACTTAGACGCAACTACCAGGCGGCCACTCTCGATATTTCAGATGTAACAAGCGAGCCGCTAAAACAGTTCGATAAATGGTTCAGTAACGCGCTCGACTCACAACTTCTTGAACCGAATGCCATGATTATTTCCACTGTTTCAGCGGAAGGGTTGCCCTCTTCAAGAACGGTGCTGCTTAAGGGGCTCGACAGCGAAGGCTTCACCTTCTTCACCAACTATGAAAGCCAGAAGGGGCGTGAGATCGAGGCGAACCCGAATGTTTCCCTCCTCTTCTTGTGGCTTGAACTTGAAAGGCAGGTAAGAATTAGTGGAAAGGCGGTAAGAATACCGGAAAGTGAGTCGTATGCCTACTTCAAAACAAGGCCTGCCGACTCCCGGATCGGTGCCTGGGCTTCGAAGCAGAGCACGCCAGTACCCGGAAGGGTTTATCTTGAAATGAAGTTCGCGGAGTACAAGAAGAAATTCGGCGACTCCGATATCCCCCTGCCACCATTCTGGGGCGGGTACAAGGTGATACCTGAAAAAGTGGAGTTCTGGCAGGGGCGACCAAACAGGCTGCACGACAGGATACTCTACACAAAAAATGGAGACGGCTGGAAGATCGAGCGCCTCTCACCTTGAGAGGGTTCCGGTTTTTCAATTACGCGGGCATTGGCTTCCGGCGACGGCGTTTTTCGATCATGACAGTGCGGAAAGCGATCGCCATGATAATTATTACCCCGCCCGCTATCGCCCAGGTTGAGGGCATCTCACCGTAACCGATAAGAACCCAGACGGGATTTAGCACCGGCTCGATCATCGCGAGAAGCGAAGCCTCTATCGCCTCAACCTTGTTGATGCCGTAACTGAATATCACATAAGCAATACCGATCTGAAATATTCCCAGATATCCCACCATCGCGAGGTCACCCATCGACATCGCCGGCAATTCGAGAACTGAATAACCGGTGGCAAGCACCACGAATACATTCCCCCAGAAAATTGTGCTGAACTTGTAGTCTTCACCCGACTTCCTCATACCGAGGAACATAAATGTAAGGCAGATGCCCGAAATGAGGGCGAATGTGTTCCCCTCTATATCCCCAGCCGAGAGTTTGCCTACAAAAAAGAGTGCCATACCGGCAAAAGTGAAGATGATGGTTATCAGGTTAATACGTTCAAACTTCGTTTTAAGAAGAACAGGTTCAAGAATCAGAACATAGATCGGAGCGGTGTATTGCAGAAAGATAGCGTTGGCAGCAGTGGTAAGTTTGGTTGCGATCACGAAGAATGTAAGCACCCCCGCGTAACAAAGCCCCGTGAGAAGCGACCACTTGTTGAACTTTATCGCCTCCTTCCTGAAAAGGGCAAGGATTACAAGACCGGCGAACAGCGACCGGAAAAATGAGAGTTGCAGCGAGTTGAGCGAGATCAGCTTAATGAAAAGCCCGCCAGTGCTCCAGAGAAGCGCGGCAATAACTACTGCAAGAATGCCTTTTTTGTGGTATGTGGTATCCAATTCAACTTTCATAATTGAAAAAAAACGCAACCCAAATTTAACTTTTTAGTCAGTTTAACCCTTCTTGAAAAATATTTTCGATGAATATCGGGGAAAATTGGAAACTGGATATTGACTTTTGAGTTTCCATACCATATTTTAGAAACCGAAATAATTGAAATTAGTTTCCATGACAAAATCAGAAGTACAGAAGCGAGAGATCGCCCGCTACGCTTTCACCCGGTTCCGGGAAACCGGATTCTCGAAGATACCCGTTGAAGATATAGCCAAAGGGATGAGGATAAGCAAGAAAACGATCTATAAACATTTCACGTCGAAGGAGGAACTGGTAGAGGCAGCCTTCATTTCGTTCATGCTTGAGTCGGCTGACTTCGTAAAAAGCGTAGTTGAGACCGAAGACGTATCGGTGCTTAAATTCATAAGGATACTGAACAGAATGCTGACGCAAACCACCCTTATCTCGAACGAATTTCTTACCGACCTGCAGCAGGTCATGCCCGGTTTGTGGGAAGAGTTCGACCGGTTCCGGAGCAACATGATGCGCGACACCATTTCCCGCATCTACGCCCAGGGGATCGAAGAGGGGCTCTTAAAGAATCACCCGCTGCCGGTTGTTATCGCCGCTTTCGTTGGGGGAATCAGGGAAGTTATAAAGAGTGAGTTCCTTCAAGTTAATAAATTTACCTTCAATCAGGCTGTCGGCGGGTTTTACAGGTTCATGCTCACCTCGATAATGACAGATAAAGGCAACGAAGAGTTTTCAAATCTTATTTACGGAGTTCTACAAAATGAAAAGATATAGTTTTTTTACGGCGTTCGCGCTCATGGCGCTTTGGGCTGCCGGATGTTCGAAAGATACCGACACTTCGAAGATCAAACTCTCGGGCAACCTTGAGGCGATCAGCGTTACGCTCAGCGCGCAGACCCCGGGCCTGGTGGTGCTCTTCCCCTTCGAAGAGGGTGACGTGATAAAGTTGAACGACACGGTGGTTAAAATCGATGACTCAAACCTCCTGCTCCAGCTTGAAAAAACGGGCGCGCTTATTGAGGGTGCCGATGCTCAGTACTCACTTCTGCAAAGTGGCGCCCGGAAGGAAGATATAGCCCAGGCCGAAGAGATGATCGCGCAGATAAAAGTGAACATTACCCTTGCTGAAACCGATTTCACAAGGATCACCAACCTCTACAACGCGGGAACAGTAACCAAAAAGAACCATGACGACGCGGAAACCAGGCTAAAAGTTCTCCGTTCACAGCTCACCGGCGCGGAGGAGAACCTGAAAAAGATTAAAACCATCGTAAGACCGGAAGAGATCAAAGCCGCTGCCGCGCGCACGAAAGAAGCCAGAGCCGGTGCAGACATACTGAAGAACAATATCGACAAGTGTTACGTGGTCTCCCCCATCACCGGAAAAGTGGTGAAGAAGTATATAAAAAAAGGTGAAACAGCAGGAATGCTCTCATCACTCGTTAAAATATCCGCCACTGATGAGCTCGACCTCATACTCTATGTGCAGGAGACAGACCTCGGAAAAGTTAAAACCGGGCAGCCGGTTGAGGTTTCAATTGACAGCAACCCGGGAAAAACCTACACCGGCAAAGTGATCTTCATTTCCCCGGAAGCAGCGTTCACGCCAAAAAATATTCAAACCGGTGACGAGCGTACCCGGTTGGTTTACGAAGTGAAGGTGCGCGTTAAAAACCAGAACGGCGAGCTGAAAGACGGCATGCCTGCCGACGCCACAATTAAGCTCTGACAACCCCGCGAAAGCTGAAATGAACGCGATAGAAACAATTGAACTAAGAAAAACCTTCGGCACGATCGTCGCGGTGAAGTCACTTTCACTCGCCATTGCCCCGGGTGAGATGTTTGGACTCGTAGGACCTGACGGCGCGGGGAAAACAACCACCATCAGAATACTTTGCGGGCTTACGGGAGCCGATTCCGGAAGTGCTGCCGTGCTTGGATATGATGTTGCAACACAAAAACGGGAAGCGCAGAACAGCCTCGGCTACCTTTCCCAAAAGTTTTCACTCTATGGCGATCTGACTGTGGATGAGAATATCGAATTTTTCGCCGACATCCACAAAGTAAAAGAGTGGAAACCGCGCCGCGACCACCTTCTTGAGATGATGAGGCTCTCGAAGTTCCGCGACCGTCCGGCAGACAAGCTTTCCGGTGGAATGAAGCAGAAGCTCGCGCTCGCCTGCTCACTTATCCACACACCGAAGGTACTTATACTTGACGAGCCAACCACGGGGGTTGACCCCGTCTCCCGGCGCGACTTCTGGAAGATCATCTCATCACTCAGCGCGGAAGGGATAACAATACTTCTCACCACACCCTACCTAGACGAGGCAGAGAAGTGTAACCGCATCGGGCTGATGCATGAAGGTGAAATTATCGCTCTTGGCACCGCGCGCGAAGTGATGAATTCGATCGGGATGTCGGTTCTCGAAATTTTCACTCCGGCAGTCAGAGAGAGCGTTAAAGTTATCCGTGAAAATCTGCCGCTCGACCCACAGGCTTTCGGTGACCGACTCGACATTTTAACTCCCGATCCCGCTGACACCCTCGTGAAGGTGACCGGTTTACTCGCCGGGGGCGGAATTACTGTTACAGAACACAAGGTTAAGACTCCATCGCTCGAAAATATTTTCATTCATCTTGTAAAAAGTAAAACTGCTTAAAACAATGAAAAACAGAAATTATCACATCATTTGGCTCCTCCTTCTCATTCTGCAAGGGGGCGAGCTCGCTCAGAAACTCACACTTGAAGAGTGCGTGGCAACCGCGCTTGACAAAAGCAAGGTGCTCGCGCTTAACACTTCGGCCATTGAGCAGAACATGTTCAAACTGAAAGAGATATCGTCGGCTAAACTTCCGCAACTGAAGTTTTTCGCGTCGTATGTCCGGCTCAGCGAGATTCCGAATTCAGAGATCAGGGTGCCGTTCGCTCCTAATCCCATAACGATTCAGGAGCCCCTTTTCAACAACTACCAGCTTCGCCTTAATGTTACCCAGCCTGTATTCCTCGGGAACAGGATCACAGCCTCGGAAGATGCCACCCAAAAGAGCATCGACGCGCTAAAAACCGATCAGATGGCAAAAAAGAACGATGAAGCCATTAAAGTAATTAGCGCCTGGCTGAACCTCGCGGGAGCAATGGAGCAGCTTAAAGTGGTGACAGACAACATCGCCTCGCTCCAGAAAAGACTCGCGGACGCGAATCAGTTGCTCAACAATGGCATGGCAACCCGTAACGATGTTCTAAAAATAGAAGTGCAGCTTTCAGGGGTGATATCTCAGAAAATTGATGCTGAAACAGCAATAAATTCAGCCAAGGGGGCGTTGAACATCGCCATGGGTCGCCCTGTCGATTCCCCCATTGAGATCGCAGACCTGCAATTCACGAATGATATAAGCGTTCCCCCTCTCACCGGTCTGATCTCGGAGGCGAGAAAGAACCGCCCCGAATTCACCTCGCTCGCGCTGAAAAAGGAAGCTCTCACCAGTAACCTTGAGGTTGCAAAATCGGGCTACTATCCCGAGGTGTCGGTTAGTTCAAATCTCTATTACGCCAATCCGAACCAGCGGATATTTCCGATGAAAGATGAGTTCAAAGCCACCTGGGATGTGTCGCTCAACCTTCAGTGGAACATCTGGGACTGGGGCAACACATCCGCGAAGGCAGATCAGGTTACCGCCTCGATCAACAGCCTTGGCACTTCAGAAGCGCAGCTCGGCGACGCGGTTGCCAATGAGGTTTACAACAGCCATCTGGCGTTGGTGAACGCGAAAGACAAACTTGAGAACCTGACTACCACGCTCGCGCAGGCGGAAGAAAACTACAGGGTGACCCTTGAGAACTTCAAGGCACAGGCCGCCACTTCAACCGATCTGATCACTGCCGATACCATGCTTTACTCGGCAAAGAGCAGCATTCAGGTGGCGCGCATCAGGATCGCGCTCGCCTGGTACAATCTTCTTAGATCAACTGGAAAGCAGCTCTACTGAGATGAACGCGATAGAAGTTAACAATCTTACCAAAAAATTTGGCGATTTCGTCTCGGTTGACAGTGTCAGCTTTTCGATACCGCAGGGTGAGATATTCGGGTTCCTCGGTGCCAATGGCGCGGGGAAATCGACCACCATCAAAATGCTCTGCGGGATGCTCACGCCCACCAGCGGTGATGCTTTTGTGGGCGGGCACAGCATCACCAAAGACCCGGAAAAAGTGAAATTGGCAATTGGATACATGTCGCAGAAGTTCAGTCTTTACAACGACTTAACGGTAGAAGAAAACCTGAATTTTTTCGGCGGGGTTTACGGGCTCAGGGGTAAACAGCTCGCCGAAAGGAAGAAGTGGGCGCTCGGTGTTTCATTTCTTGAGGGGAAGGAGAAACTTCTTACCGCCAGTCTACCGGGTGGCATTAAACAGCGCCTCGCCCTTGCAACAGCGGTTATCCACCGCCCCGGCATTGTCTTTCTCGATGAGCCGACCAGCGGGGTTGACCCAATCTCCCGCCGGGCATTCTGGGATCTGATACATTTACTCGCTGAAGAAGGAACCACCGTGTTCGTAACCACCCATTACCTTGAGGAGGCCGAGTACTGCGCGAACATAATTCTGATTAACGCCGGTAAACTTATTGCAGAAGGTACACCAACCTCACTTAAGCAGAAATATGTTACGCCTTCGGTACCACATCCCACACTTGAGGATGTTTTCATCAACATGATCGAAGGGATATACTGAAATGTGGCGCACAACTTTCGCGATCGCCAAGAAAGAGTTTAAGCACCTGCTGCGTGACAAAAGATTTCTCGCGATCCTGATTTTCTTCCCCGTTTTTCTCCTCGCTTTCTTCGGCTACGCTGTTGATTTCGACGTGAAGAACGTGAAGATCGCTGTGCTCGATCTCGATAAAACCTCTTCGAGCAGGAAGCTGATAAACGAACTTACGGCAACAGAGTACTTCGCCGATCCGGTTTACATAAACAACGCGACGGAGATCAGGCACCTTCTTGACCTCAAAAAGGTAAATGCCGTGGTCACCCTCCCCGAAAGATTTGACGAACTGCTCGCGCGTGGTGAAACGGTTAAAATTCAGTACCTTATCGATGGGGTTGACGCGAACACGGCGATAATAGTTACAAATTACATTGAAGCGGGAATTGCCGCCTTTAACGCGAAATACCGTAACGAAGTTCTCGCCATAAACGGTACGAAGATCACCCCTCCGGTCACACTTTCACCCAAGATAATGTATAATCCTGATCTTAAAAGCTCCCTCTTTTTCATTCCGGGTCTTATCTCGATGATCCTTATAATCACCTCGGTTATAAGCGTGTCACTCTCGATCGTGCGGGAAAACGAGAGAAACACGATCGAGCAGATCAGGGTATCACCTGTATCAACATTTTCACTCTTGCTTGGGAAGATATTCCCCTATCTTCTTATCGCCTATCTTAACGCGGCAATGATACTTGTGGTGGGTTACCTTCTATTTGGTGTGCATGTTCACGGCAGTTACTTCGATCTCTTCTATTCAATACTCGTATTTCTGCTGGCAAGCACTTCACTTGGATATTTTGTGTCGGTTATTTCACCGAGCACGCAGATCGCCTTCACGCTCGGAACTTTCGTTTCACTTCTCCCTTCACTTATACTTTCGGGCTTTGTTTTTCAGATCGAAAGCATGCCGAAGTTTATCCAGCTAATCACGAACATCACCCCGACCAAGTTCTTCAACGTGATCATGCGGGCAATAATTCTTCGCGGAACAGGAATAGAAACATTCTGGCAACAACTCGTCTCCCTCTTCATTTTTACCGGGGTGATGGTGGGTTTAAGTGTGGTGGTCTCGAAAATCAAGGAAAGGAAGGCGTAAATTGTATACAATTCTGCGAATAGTGATCAAGGAATTTCAACAGTTTAAACGTGATCCCAAAATGTTCGGGATCATACTCGTGGCACCCGTTATCCAATTGATCCTCTTGGGGTACGCCGCCACGCTCGATCTTAAAGTGGTACACACTGTGATAATGGATTCCGACCGTTCCACCACCAGCCGGCAGGTAATTGAGGAGTTCCGGGGTTCAACATATTTCTCGATCGATAAATACGTTAACTCATACGATGATGCTTATAAAGCGCTCGATGCCGGAAACACAATGCTCGTGGTGATAATACCGAAGGATCTTGAAAAAGATATAAACAGGGGTGAAACGGCAACAATTCAGGCAATTTTTAACGGATCCGACGGCAACAGTGCCTCGATTGCATCGGGCTATGTATCGAAGATCATGATCCGTTTTTCAGAGGAAGTGGCGAACAGTAAACTACAGGTCAGGGGTGTGAAGAGATTTCCGGTGGGCCAGGTTGCCACAGATCACCGGGTGTGGTATAATCCCGAATTGCAGTCGAAAATATTCATGGTGCCCGCAATCGTCGGACTTCTTCTAAGCATCATAACCATTGTTCTTACCTCGCTCGCGATAGTGAAAGAGCGGGAGATCGGCACTTTCGAGCAGTTGATAGTAACCCCGGTTAAATCGTGGCAACTCATCGCGGGAAAGCTGATCCCCTTCGTAATACTCGGATTTGTGTCGGTTATAATTGTGGTAACCGCGATGAAAGTTATCTTCAATATCGACGTGAAAGGAAACGTGGTGTTTCTCTTCGCCTCATCCTTCATCTACATCTATTCTACCCTGGGACTGGGATTGCTCGTTTCCACCTTCTCAAAAACGCAGCAACAGGCTATGATGCTCGCCATGTTCCTCGTGATGATGCCCCTCGTTTTCCTCTCCGGCTTTGCCTTCCAGATAGAAAACATGCCCGTCATCTTTCAGTATATCAGCAATATCATTCCACTGAAATACTTTCTGATCATCATCCGTGGTGTCATCCTCAAAGGCTCCGGCTTCACCGAACACTGGCAAGACGCGCTCTCCATGCTCGTTATTGGCAGCGTGATTTTAACCATAAGCACGTTGAGGTTTAGGAAGAAGATCGATTGAAGTGTGAACTGTGAACTGTGAACCGTTCTTGAAGTGTGAACTGTGAACTGTGAACCGTTCTTGAAGTGTGAACTGTGAA